>CAITBU010000441.1 GCA_903890595.1 uncultured Holophagaceae bacterium
GCCTTTCCTGGCCGATGGCGGTGCCGAAGCCCACTATTCGGCCCAGGGCGCCTTCGCCATCATCGCCAACAAGCGAGAGGACCGTAAGTACCTCGGGGAGGGCGAGACGGTCTATGTGAACGCCGGGACCGAGCAGGGCGTGAAGGCAGGTGATCGCTTTGTCGTGCTCAAGACCACCCTGCGAGCCCTCCCCCACCCCCGCGATGCTAAGAAGAAGCTGGGCGATGTCATCCAGCAGACCGGTGTCATCCGGGTGGTAACTGTCCAGGCCAAGAGTGCTGTTGCCGTGATTGAGCGCACCCTGGACACCGTGGAAATCGGGAACCGCCTGGTGCGCTTCATCGAACCCGCCAGCCTGCCCATCAAGCTGCGTACGGACATCACCGATCCCGTTCAGGTGGCCTCGGATGCGGCCATGGTCATCTTCGCCCGGGACAACAAGCAGTACACCTCGACCGGGGACCTCATCATCATCGACCGCGGCGCTCAGGACGGACTCAAGGTCGGGGATGTGCTCATAGCCGCCCGCACCCGGACCTTTGCCCTGGAGCCTGCTGACGAAAAGCGCAGCCCCTCCGACAGCACCACCCACTACCTGGGGCAGGCGCTGGTGGTGCGCACCGAGGCCCAGAGCGCCACCTGCCGAGTGCTTCGGACCAACCAGGAACTGCGCGTGGGGGACAGCCTCAGCCGCTGATCAGGAAATCAGGGAAGGACGGACGGCCCTTCCGGACTGCGATGCAGCTCCACCACCACCCGTTGCCCGCGGGTGGGCAGGGTGTAGGGGTGAGCCTGGGCGGTCCAGTCCGGAGGCAGCGCTTCCCCCTCCCACCCAGGGCCCTTGAGGGCCAGGAAGGGTGCGCCGGGGCGGCCATGCCGGCCCCACCAGGTCGCCAGCTGCCCCAGCGGAGCCAGGGCCTTGGCTGTACCCCAGTCTGCCGCCAGGGGCGGTAGTGCCTCCAGGCGGCCCTGGACGACCTTCAGGTTCGGAATAGGCAGTTCCATGGCGACCTGCCTCAGGAAGGCCATTTTTTTTGAAGCGGCGTCCACCCCGATTACTTTCAGGTCGGGCCTGGCCAGAGCCAGCACCACCGCCGGTGAGCCCATGCCGGTCCCCAGATCCACCACCCGGGCCCCGGGGGGAAGCGTGGCCAGGAAGGGCAGCAGAACAGCGGCATCCAGCAGGAGCTCCTCCCGGCGGACCTCCTTGGGGAGGGAGGTCAGGGCATGGGTCCGGTTCCACCGGTCGAGCAGTTCGAGGAAACGACCCAGAGGCAAGCGCAGTTCTGGAGGCAGGGATGGGTGCATACACCCAGGATGCCAGGGATCCATGGCTTCGAAAAAGAGGTAAATATATTTGTTTTACTTCTTTCATTTATTGATTTAAATCATTTGTCACAGCAATGTATATCGAATTGACAATTACAATAACTCCACTCAAACAGCGAGATAAATCCTCCATCTATACTTCACACATTGACATGTGCTCATAAAAGCACCATAATGGTTGACTTTCCGCTGAAAAGGCTGAGGAGTAGCCCATGTCTGATAACCAAGTACCTTTTACCATCGACTGGTCCACCCGCAGCAAAATGCGGGGCCCCGGTGAGCAGTCCATTGGAGATCTTGTGCGTAGCCTTCGGGATCGCCTTGCTCCTGAGGCCCAGGGGGTCTCACTCACCTATGTTGACGATCGGGGCATGCGCAAGCTCAACCGTGAGCACCGAGGGAAGAACCTCACCACAGATGTGCTGAGCTTCCCGGCGATCACAGAAAAGGGTGCATTTCCGCACCTGGGCGACATCGTTATCAGCCTCCCTACTGCGGAAAAAATGGCTAAGAAATTCGGCGTGAGCCGCAGGCGCGAAGTCGAGACACTGCTCATTCACGGATTTCTGCACCTCTGCGGCCAGGATCATGAAACCGATTCGGGCGAAATGATGGCCTTACAAGCTGAGCTGGAACGGGAGTTTCTTGGCGAGGAACCTCTGGCGATGGCCCTAAAGCGGGGCCGTAAACCTGGGAGCAAGGTAAAGAGCCTCAAGGACGGCAGCCGGGTGGTGGTGACTGGCCGGGCGGCGGCGGCCCTCGTGCGCCGGGAGAAGTCGAAAAAAGAAAAGAAAGTAAAAGTCCGGAAGGCCGTGAAGCCCGCCGATGACATCCCCCGCCGCGGCCCCGGTCGCCCCCGCAAGGAGGCCACGCCGGTCCCCGCGAAGAGGGTGGTCAAGCGCAAGCGAACCGGGGTGCCCCGGAACGGCGTTATTGGGTGATTGCGACCTGAGCATGGCAAATGCGGCCGGAGGGCGATAAAATAGCCCCTTGGCCCGGTTTCGGGCCATGCCCTCCGGAGTTTCCGTGATCAACCTCCTGCTCGGCCTGGGTGCTGCCCTGGCCGTGGTCATCCTGGCCGCCCTCCTTACCATCAAGCTCTGGATCAGCCTCCCGCTGGGCCTCCTGGCTGGCGCCGCCCTGTTCATCTGGCTGGGACGCCAAGTCCAGCAGGAGCTGGAGAAGATCTTCGGCCGTGCAGGCGAGCTGATGAAGAAGCAGCAGTTCGATCAGGCCATCGAGGTCATGAAGGAGGGCTACAAGTTCTCCTCCCGGCAGTTCCTGGTGAAGGGCAGCATCGACGGTCAGATCGGCGTGGTGCACTACATCCGGAAGCAGAATGAAGCGGCGGAGCCCCTGCTGGCGACGGCGTCCATGCAGCACTACATCGCCAAGGCCATGCTGGGGATCATCCAGTGGAAGCGCGGCGAAAAGAAGAAGGCCAAGACCACCTTTGACCTGGCCCTCAAGACCGGCAAGAAGGAGAGTCTCCTCTATGCGGTCTACGCCTATGTCCTCCTTGAGATGGGCGAGCGCGACAAGGCCATCGAAGTCCTCAATAAGGGCCTCACCGTCTGCACGGGCGATGAGCGCCTCATCACCAACCGCAACCTGCTGCAAAACGGCAAGGCCCTCAAGATGAAGGTCTACGGCGAGCAGTGGTACCAGTTCCTTCTCGAGCGTCCGATGATCCGCCAGGAGGCTCCTGCCTTCGCCCGGGTCTCCCGCCGGGCCCTGCGCGGCTGACGTGATCTGGGGAGCACCCCCCACGAGATGCTCTGGCAAAGCCCGAACCCCACGTCTGATTTGTTCCCCCTGTCCTTTCCTGGAGTCCCCATGTCCGGCCACAGCAAATGGTCCACCATCAAGCACAAGAAGGGCGCCGCTGACGCCAAACGCGGGAAGGTCTTCACCAAGATCCTCAAGGAGATCACCGTGGCCGCCCGCCTGGGCGGTGGCGATGTGGCCGCCAATCCTCGCCTCCGTCTGGCGGTGGATCAGGCCAAGGGCTCCAACATGCCCAAGGACAACTGGGAGCGCGCCATCAAGAAGGGTACGGGCGAGCTGGAGGGTGTCACCTACGAGGAAGTCATCTACGAGGCCTACGGGCCCGGCGGCGTCGCCATCATGGTCGAGGCCATGACCGACAATAAGAACCGCACCACCCCCGAGGTGCGCAGCTACTTCACCAAGTTCGGCGGCGAGCTCGGTGCCCAGGGCTCCGTGGCCTACCTCTTCACCAAGCAGGGCCAGATCGTGGTGGAAGCCGAAGTCACCGAAGACAAGGTCATGGAGGTCGCCCTGGAGGCCGGCGCTGACGATGTCGTGGACGAGGGCGGCGCCTGGGTGATCAAGACCAGCCCCGAGTCCTACCAGGCCGTGAAGGATGCCGTGGATGCGGCCAAGCTGCCGGTCATCGAAGCCAAGATCATCATGGCGCCCAGCACCAGCACGGCCCTCGAGGGCAACAAGCTGACCAGCTTCCTCAAGCTCGTCGACCTGCTCGAAGACAACGACGATGTGCAGAATGTGTGGCACAACGGCGACTACGAGGAGCCCGAAGACTAGTTTGTCAGCTCTTCACAGCAAACAAAAACAGCCGTCATCGACGGCTGTTTTTGTTTGAATGAGCAAGGCTACTTGATGGGTGGAACGGCGGCAACGGGTGCGGCCACGACGGCGGGTGCGAAGCGGGGCTTCGCTCCGAAGAGGGTCTTGTTGAAGACCACGAAGCTGGTACCCAGGAACAGCACCAGCATCAGCAGCGCAGCGCCCCGGCGTCCCGCTGCTAGGCCCTTGGGCGTCATCTCCGTCAGGCCCGCCAGGATGAGCACCAGCAGCATCTTCAGGTGGAAGTAGCTGCCGTTCTTCATGGGGTTCCGTCCCCCCTGAATGGCCAGCACCAGCAGAGCAATGCCCGCCACGATGGACAGCCGGACGGACCAGGTCACCACCTTCGACCAGACCGTGGCTGCCAGGCCCTGCAGGTCGTCCCGGCCCTCTTCGAAGCCGGATAACAGCAGGACCACCACAGCGGCGCCCAGGCCCACACCAAGACTGAGGAAGTGCAACCAGCGAAGAAGGTCTACGGCATCAATTCGAAAGTTCATGAAGGGCTCCACAGGAGGTTCCAGGGTAACAGCCCTGATAGGCTGGATCCGTCAGGAGACCCACCATGACCAAGCTGAACGTCGCCGTTGTCGGAGTCGGCCACCTCGGGCAGCATCGGGGGCCCCGCTCCGCGACCCCGTGAAACGGGGAGCGGGAGCACGCCGCAGTGCGGCGTGCGTTCGCGGGCTGCCAGATGGCGTGACCTGCCCGAGAGGATTGAACGAATCACCAGGAGATCTACCATGACCAAGCTGAGTGTTGCCGTTGTCGGAGTCGGCCACCTCGGGCAGCATCACGCCCGAATCGCAGCCTCGGCGCCCCAGGCGGTGCTGACGGTGGTGGTGGATCCCGATCCCGTGCGTGGACCTGAGATCGCCGCCAAGTTCGGCGCGCCCTGGGTGGCCACCCTGGAGGAGGCGCTGCCCCGCGTCGACGCCGTGCAGATCGCCGCCCCCACAGGCTTCCACCACGCCCTTGGCCTCCAGGCCCTCAAAGCTGGCAAGCATGTGCTCATGGAGAAGCCCCTGGCCGCGACCCTCGAGGAAGGCGTCGCCCTCCTGGCAGCGCTGGCGGTAGCGCGCGCCACCAACCCCGGCCTCGTGGCTCAGGTGGGGCATCTGGAGCGCTTCAACCCCGCCGTCACCGCCCTGCGGGAGCGGGGATTCAAGCCCCGCTTCCTGGAAGCCGTTCGCGTCTCGCCCTTCCCGGCCCGGAGCCTGGAGGTGGACGTGGTGATGGACGTGATGATCCACGACCTCGACCTGCTGCGCGCCCTGGTGGGCCGCCCGGTGATCGACGTGGAAGCTGTCGGCGTGCCGGTGCTCACGCCTTACGCCGATCTGGTGAACGCTCGCCTGAAGTTCGAAGGCGGTGCCTTCGCCACCGTCACCGCCAGCCGCGTGGCCCGCAAGAAGGAGCGCACCCTGCGCGCCTTCGGGGACCGCGAGTATGCGAGCCTCGACTTCGCTGCCCAGAAGCTGGAGCTGCTGCGCCTGGTGATGGGGCCGGACGGCCCGCAGGTCCATCCCGAGACTGCCAGCATCGAGGAGGGCGAGCCCCTGCGCCTGGAGATCGAGGCCTTCCATGCGGCCTGCCTCGGCCTGGGCACCGACGGCGTCACCTGGGACGAAGGCCAGGAAGCCATGGGCGTCGCCGATCAGGTGCAGAAGGCTGTGGCCCGGAGCCTCGCGGAGATGAGCCGGGTGTGAACCACCGCTACGACCTCGCTTCCCTGGCCAAGCCCCTGGTAACGGCCCCCCTGGCCCTGGCCTTCCTGGACCTGGACCTGGACCGCCGCTGGGCCCTGGGCCTCTCCGACCGGGCGGAGCCCCTCACGGTACGCCAGCTGCTCTCCCACACCAGCGGCCTGCCACCCTGGCGCCCCTTCACAGGTGAATCCCTGGCGGCCCAGCTGCGGCGACCCGTGCCGGAGCACCCACTGCTACGGGACGCCGTGCCGGGCCTGGCAACCTACTCGGACCTGAACTACCGCCTGCTGGCGGAGCTACTGGAGGCCCAGACCGGCCTCCCCTTCCAGCGCCTTGGGGCCGCCTCCGGCCTCTCCCCGGCCCCCTGGACCCCAGCACCCACCGAGGTGCCGGATGCCCTGGACGCCGAGGCCTGGACCCTGGCCACGGGCACCGCCCCGCCCCCTCAGGCGCCGGGCCTGCCCCAAGATGCCAACGCCCGGGCCGGCATGCGGGGCCATGCGGGGTACTCCGCCACGGCACCCCAGCTGCGAGCGGCCCTCGCCCGCTGGGTGGCGGCGGGCTGGCCCGCCCGCATGGCCGTGGAGACCGCCGCCGGCGAGCAGGGCGCCCGCTGGGGCCTGGGCCTCCAGATCGCCCCCCTGGGTCCGGGTCGCTTCGGCGACCTGCTGGCCTCCCTGCCCCCGGGCCTCGGCCTGCGGGTGCTGGAGGATGCCACCGAAGCAACCCCGGCCCCCGCCCTGGCCCAGGAGCCCGCACCCGGCCCCGCTTCGGGCTGGTGGTTCCACCTGGGCTACACCGGCCCCGCCCTCTTCTACCGGCCTTCGGATCAGGCCTGCGTGGCCCTGCTCGTGCACCGGCGGGGCCGCGAGGGAACCCTCCTGGATCCCGAGGGCCTCCGCGCCCGCCGCTGGGGGCTCCTGGCCCGATTCGTGGGAGAATCCGCCCCATGAGACTGCTCTGCATCCCCGTCATTGCACTGGCCATGAGCCCGGCCCCTGCGGCCCAGCCCCCCCTCCGCATCGGCCTGGACACCCAGGCCTTGGAGTGGATCATCTCCCTCGAAGGAGGTGGAGAGCTCTGCGACCGGTCCGGCCGCCCGCTGCTGAAAGTGGCGCCGGACGAGAAGCTGCGCATCTGGTGGGATAGCCGAGGTGTTTCGGATCCGACCATCGAGTACCGCATCCAGGTGGGCCGACCCCAGGATGCCGCCGAGGCCGCCGCGACCATCAAGCGCCTCAAGGAGCTGGGCGAGGACCCGGACCGGGTGAAGGTGCCGGATGCCGACACCTGGCGGGTGGTGACGGGCCACTTCACTGAGGCCCGGGCCGCTGAGCCCATCCTTCAGAAGCTGCAGGACCTCGGCTACGACGAGCTCTGGGTGTCCACGGAGCCCCGTGCCGCCACCCCCCGCAAGGGCCGGGCCCTCTACGCCATCAACGAGCGCTACGAGCGCCGTGCCCTGCCCACGGCGGGGATCTGGCTGCGGCCTGCGGGCGAACTCACCACCCTGCAGGGCAAGGGCCGCTACCGGGGCAAGGTGGAGATCCTCCCCAATGCCCAGGGCCGTCTCACGGTGGTCAACACCGTGGACCTGGAGACATATCTTCGGGGCGTGGTGCCCAAGGAGATGGGGGCCTGGGAGTTCCCGGCCCTGGAGGCCCTCAAGGCCCAGTCCGTGGCGGCCCGGACCTACGCAGTGGCCAACCGCGGCAAGCGGGCCGCCGACGGCTTCGACATGAGCGACACCATCGCCGATCAGGTCTACGGCGGCCGGGATGGGGAGCAGGCCCTCACGGACCGCGCCATCCTGGAGACCGAAGGCCTCTTTGCGACCCACCGGGGCAAGCCCATCCAGGCCCTCTTCATGGCCAACTGCGGGGGCCACACCACCGACGTGGCCCAGGTCTTCGGCGGCGACGCGCCCTACCTGAAAGCGGCCACCTGCTACCCCGCCAAGCCCCTCACCCTGCCCTTCACCTCGACCTTGCCCGTCACCCCAGAGGCTCAGCAGCCTTGGCTCGCCTGGGAGCTGCTGCGGCTCAGCACGGTGGGGCTCCCGGTGGACTGGCTCGCCGGCGCCCGCCTGGCCCAGCCCGCCACCCCTGAGGACCTGGCAGCCACCGTCCGGGCCCTGCAGCGCCGCCTGGCCCTGGAGCAGCGCCCCCTGGAGCAGGGGAACCTCTGCCTGGCCCTGGCCCGGGCCTTCGGCTTCCAGCGCCTGGTGGCCGGGCAGGAGCGCCCCCAGGACGAGGCCTACTTCCTCCCGGACAGCCTCTCGGCGGATCGCCCCCTGGCAGCTTTCCTCACCCGGCGCGGCGTGGTCCCGGCGGCCGTCTGGGGCGATGCCACCCCCCTGACCCTGCGCCAAGCCCTGGTGATCCTGGCCCGCCTGTGGCAGGAACTGGAACCGTTCACCCCCACCGAAGGCTCCCTCCTGGCGGACCGCCAGGTGCGGCGCAAGCGGGGCGGCCCCGAGCCCCTGCCCATGGCCCCCAGCGCCCTGCTGGCCGAGGAGGCCCCGGATGGCAGCCTCCGCCTCGTGGCCAAGGCCGATATTCAGGTGGGAGACCGCCTCAAGTGGATTCCGTCCGAGGACGGCCAGGCCCTGGTGTTGGTGCGCCGCCTGGACCCCGACGGAGCCGCCTGGGACCGCTACAACCCCACCGCCCACTGGCGGGTGGAGTACACGGAAGCCGACCTGGTCGCCCAGGTCTCCAAGCGCATCAAGGTGGACGGAATCCGCGAGCTGAAGGCCGTTTATAACGACCAGGGCCGCGTGGAGGACCTCACCCTGGTGGATGGGCGAGGCGCCCCCCACCGGGCCCGCGGCATGCACATTCGGGGGCTCCTGGGCCTCAAGGACAACGTCTTCCGCTGGCTCACCGTGGGGCAGGGCTCGAAGCGTCGCTGGATCTTCTACGGCCGGGGCTGGGGGCATGGCCTGGGCATGTGCCAGACCGGCGCCTACGGCATGGCGCTGGAGGGAGCTACCTTCCGGCAGGTGCTGGAGCACTACTACCCTGGGGCCACGCTTCAGCGAGTGGACTGACTTCCTGGCCCAGGGGGATTGACGCGGCCCCCAAAGGACCCCAGGTTTCCTATGGCAGGGAGGCCGTATGGCCATGGATGCCTGGATCCTCGGTGCGCCGCTACGGGTGTTGCGGCAGACGGACCATCCCTACCACGAGACAACCCTGGCCACCCTGGCCCGCCACGAGATCTGCCTGGTCCGCCGCCAGGCCCCCCAGGACGCTGGGAGCGAGCTCATCCTGGATGGCCACACCATCTACCAGCCGGGCGCCACGGCCCTCCACCGGGCCTGGTTCGACGTCTGCCGGGAGCTGGGCTATGCTCCGGCCCACCACTGGGACTGGGATCCTGCCCTCATCTTGTTCCAGCAGGTCATGCCGGCCCTCGCTGCCGACTGGCACGAGCCGCCCATGGCCCTGGACCCCCAAGGCCTGCCCGACGGCATCCTGAGCCTGGCGGACCTCCGCTTGGCCTTCGCCGCCGCAGTGGGGGGCCTGCGGGACCGCGCGGCCGGTCCGGTGGAGGCCAAGGTGGTGGAGACCTTCGAGTGGCTGCCTCTCCGAGCTGTGGTGTTCCACGATGAAGCCCAGACAGCCCTGGATTTTGAGGGCCGAGGGCCCTGCTGCCGGGTGTCCCTCTGGCTGGCCATCCACCGGGAGCGTCCCGTGGTACTGCGCCGACGCACCCCCGATCAGCCCGGCCCGGGGCCCTGGGGGCCCTCCAGCCTGGAGGAGCGCCTGCCAGCCGAGACCTTCCTCGCCGCCGCCGGCCTGGATCCGGAGGTACCCAAGGGCTTCGAGGCCGCCCTGGACGCGGCCCTGGCCCACCTCTTCAAGCACCTGGAGGCACCACTGGAGGCCTACCGCCGCACCTATCCGGTGGGCATCCCCTGGCATCACACCCGCCGCGAGCGCCTCCTCGGCCGCACCATCGTCGACGTGCGAGGCGGTAACCCACCCATGCTGCTCCTGGATGACGGCACCGAGGTGGCCATCGATCCGAACCCGGTCCCCTATTCGGAGGAGAGGGGGATCTAAGCCTTCTGCAGGGACACCGCCGTGACCTTGTACTCCGGCGTGCCGGTCACGCTGTCCCGGCCCGGCCCCGTGGCCCGGTTCACCCAGGCCTCCACCGCATGGAAGGTGGCGAAGAGCTCTCCAGGCCGCACCTCTGTGGTCAGGCGGGCGCGGAGGGTGAAGGCGCCGTGGCGGCTCTGTACCCGCACCGCGTCCCCGTTCTCCACACCCAGGGCTCGTGCGTCCTCGGGATGCAGGTCCAGGCAGTCATCGGGGGAGAGGCTGCGGTTGCGGGTGCCCCGGGTCATGGTGGCGGCGTTGAAGTGGTAGAGGCTGCGGCCCGTGTTCAGCAGAAAGGGGTGGGCCGCATCCGGCACCTCGGCGCTGGGGGTCCAGACGAGGGGCCGGAACTGGGCGGGTCCTCCAACAGCGAAGGCCCCGCCGTGCAGCCGCGGCGTGCCCGGGTGGTCCTCGGTGGGACAGGGCCACTGGAGGCCCCCTTCCCGGTCCAGCCGAGCGTGGCTGATGCCGGCGATGGCCGGCCAGGTGCGCCGCGCCTCATCCCACACCGCCGCAGCATCGGCGAAGCGGAAGTGCTCCCCAGCCCCCAGGCACGTCGCCAGGTCGCAGAGGATCGCCAGATCCGTGCGGCTCTCCCCTTTGGGTGGCAGCGCCTGACGCACCCGCTGCACGCGGCGCTCGCTGTTCATGAAGGTGCCTTCCTTCTCAAAGGCACTGGCGGCAGGCAGGAAGACCGTGCCGAAGGCCTTGGCCGTCTCCGTCAGAAAGAGGTCCACCACGATGAGGTCGTCTAGACCATGGAGGCACGTTGCGGTGGTCTCCGTATCCGGGTGGCTCAGCAGGAGGTCATAGCCGATCACCAGCAGCGCCTTGAGGCGCCCCTCGCCGGCAGCGTCCACCATGCCCATGGCCGTCAGGCCCGGTGCTGCAGGTAGTGCCGCGCCCCAGACGGACTCGTGCATGCCCTGGGCCGAGGCCAGCTTCTGGTAGCCCGTGAGACGGGACGGCTCGCAGCCCATCTGCGCGCTCCCCTGGACGTTGTTCTGGCCGCGCAGGGGGTTCACCCCCGCACCGGGAATGCCCACGTTGCCCGTGAGCAGGGCCAGCTGGGCCAGGAGTGCAACGGTGTCCGTACCCTGGATGTGCTCCGTGACGCCGAGGCCGTGCAGGCACATGGCGGGCCGGGTGGTGGCGTAGAGCCGCGCCGCGTGGCGGATGGCCTCGGCCGGGACGCCGCAGAAGCTGGCGGCACGCTCCGGAGGCCAGGCCTCCACCGACGCCGCGAAGGCCTCTAGGTTTTCAGTGCGAGCCTGCAGGAAGGCCGTGTCCATGAGGCCCTCCTGGATGATGACGTGGGCCATGGCCAGCAGGAGAGGCAGGTTGGTGCCGGGGTGCAGCGCAAGGTGCACCGTGGCCAGGGCGGCCAGCTCCGTGCGCCGGGGATCCACCACGATGAGGGGCACGCCTGCCCGAGCCCGCTGGCGGATCCGGGCGCCGACGATGGGATGGTTCTCCGTGGGATTGGCGCCCACCACCAGGAACAGCCCCGCCTCCTCCACATCCGCGAAGCAGTTGGTGGCGGCCCCCGCCCCGAAGACCTCGGCCAGGCCCGCCGCGCTGGGGGCATGGCAGACCCGGGCGCAGCAGTCGATGTTGTGGGTGCGCAGGGCCAGCCGGGCGAACTTCTGGGCGAGGTAGTTCTCCTCGTTGGTGGCGCGGCTGGAGGCCAGCACCCCAGCCTGCCCCTCGGCCCGGCGCAGGGCCGCTGCCGCGGCCTCCAGGGCCTCCTCCCAGGAGACCTCCACCCAGTCACCGTCCCGGCGGACCAGGGGCGTGGTGATGCGGTCGGGTGCGTCATTGAAGCCGAAGCCGTAGCGCCCCTTCACGCAGAGGTGGCCGCGGCTCACGGGCGCGTCGAGCAGGGGCCGGGCTTCGGTGATGCGCCCGGCCTTCACGCCCAGTTCCAGCTCGCAGCCGGTGCCGCAGTAGGGGCAGGTGGTCCGCACCCAGTGCTCCGGCAGGCCATGAGCCAGCCGCGTCACGTCCTCGATGGCGCCCGTGGGGCAAGTGTCTGCGCAGGCACCGCAGCTGACACAGCCGCTGTCCATGAGGCCAGCCGCGAGCTGGGGCGCGGGATGCACCGCCATGCCCCGGCCGGCCATGGTCCAGACGTCCTGGCCCTGGAGCTCTTGGCAGATGCGCACGCAGCGCCCGCAGGCCACGCACCAGGAGAGGTCCACATCGAGGTAGGGGTGGGGAGGCAGTTGCTGGTCCTCACGCCGCACGCCGCTGGGGGTCACGCCATAGGCGTCCAGCAAGGCCCGGAAGGGTTTGCCTTCCAGGCGGGCAGGATCCTCGGCCGGGATGTGGGCCGCATAGGCCTCCAGCATGGTCCGGCGGAAGCCCTCCAGGGCGGGGGTGTGGGTCTCCACCACCATGCCCGCCCGCACCTCAGTGGCGCAGGCGCAGAGGGGTCGCTCCTCGCCAGCGACTTCCACCTCACAGAGCCGGCAGGTGGAGGCGGGCTTCAGGCGGGGGTCCGAGCAGAGGGTCGGAACGGCGATCCCCTCACGCTGGCAGAGCACCAGCAACGACGTCCCCGCCAGCGCCTCGACCTCGCGGCCATTCACCTGCAGATGGATGGATTCAGCGGGCAACCGGGTCACTCCAGTGGGCGGGACGTGGTGCAGTATGCGCCCCCTGGGTCCGACTTCAAGCCAGCTGTTCCCAGGCCACGCCAAAGTGGTCGAGGATGGCCTGGCGCTCGGCTCGTTCCTGGTCGGCAATGCTGGTGTAGGGATGCTGGAACACCACGCGCCGCACGCCCCGGCGCACCAGGGCCCGGCAGCAGACGAGGCAAGGCTCGTGGGTGACGTAGGCCGTGGCCACGGCGCCGTCGCAGAAGCCCAGGGCATTCTCCTCGGCATGGCTGGTGTGCAGGCAGCGCTGGCCGGGCTTGCAGGTCTCGGGTGTGCAGTGGGCCATGCCCGGCAGCGCCCCGTTGAAGCCCGCCGCAGCCACCCCGCCGTCCGCCCGCAGGAGGACCGAACCCACCTTCAGCCGGCAGCAGGTCCCCAGGCGGCTCAGCTCGAGGGCCATGTTCATGAAGACCTGATCCTTCAGTGCTGAGCGGGACATGCGAACCTCATATGGTGGCCCCGAGACGATTCGAACGTCCGACCTGCTCCTTAGGAGGGAGCTGCTCTATCCATCTGAGCTACGGGACCCTCCCCAC
>CAITBU010000442.1 GCA_903890595.1 uncultured Holophagaceae bacterium
CACGGTATGGACCCGGGGCGCCCAGGTCTTTGCCTTAGGCCGCAAGGAGGTGGCCCGGGCCCTCCAGCGGGGTCTGGACCTGCGCCCCTTTGCGGGCCTGCAAGTGGTCTGCGCCCCCGACGGCGATGTCCTGACGGTCTACCGCAACCACGACTTTCGGCCCCTGCGCCGCGGGGCCTGAGGCCTAGGGCGCGGGATCCACGCCCAGCAGCCGGAGCCCAATCTCGCCGTCCTCCAGGGAAAGTTCGGCCTGGCAGGGGTGGGCAGGCAGATGGTCGGCCAGGGCCGACAGGTCCGTGAGGCCGGAATAGAGCAGGTCCAGGAGGGCCCGGGGGTCGTGGTGGAAGGTGGCGACGCAGGGTCCGTCCGGGCCCGGGCCACCGGCTTCCAGCAGGGCTCCGGAGCGGCCGAAGTAGGTGACCAGATCCGCCGCGACGGCGCCCTCGGGACCGCCCTCGAAGCAGGCCTGCACGAAGGCCGCCTGCAGGGCCGTGGTGTCGGGCTCGGGGTGGGCCTCCTGGAAGTCGGCAAAGCGGGCGAACAGCTCTGAGGGCGCCAGATCCAGGGCCTCGAGCACAAGCGCGAACCAGGGCACGGCCCGGCCCTGGTTGTACAGCCGGTCACAGGCGGCAGCCAGACGGCCCCCCGCCGCCATGTCCGCCACGCTGAAGGTGGGGGACTGGAGCACGGTGTAGGGGATCTCCCGCAGGTGCTGGAGACCCAGCTCCGGCGCAGTGTCGTGCAGCCGCGTGCCCGGCAGGACGGACAGGGGAAAGATGTCCACGTGGTTGGGGGCCAGGCTGAAGGCGTAGTCCAGGCTGGCGCAGAAGCCCGCCAGGGTGTCGCCGGGCAGGCCGTAGATCAGGTCGAAGCCATAGGTGGCGCCGGCCTCGTGCAGCAGCAGCACCTTGGCCTCGAAGTCCGCCGGGTCAATGTTCCGACTGATGCGGCGTAGCACGGCGTCATCGGCGCTCTGCAGGCCGATCTGGAGGGTGCAGTGGATGGCGGCGAACAGCTCGGCCAGCTCCGCGTCGATGAACTCGCTGCGGATCTCGAAGAAGAAGTGCATGGCCGGGGCCCGCTCGGCGATGAGGCGGAGGATGCCCTTGGCCTGCTCCCGGTCGTAGTTGAAGGTGGGGTCCAGCACGAAGACCTGGTTGACCCCGCAGGCCTGGAAACACTCCAGCTCAGCTGTGATGCGGGCCAGGGGCACCCGCCGCGTACCCGGCGTGCCCCGGGACTCGAAGCAGAAGTCGCAGCGGAAGGGGCAGCCGCGGGAGAGCTCCCAGAGCATGCCTGAGTAGGCCGTGGGGTCCAGGGTGCCATCCAGGTAGGGGGATGGCAGGGTGCTCAGGTCCTGCACGATCCTAGGCTGGATGCGGGCCTGGATCTCGGCCACGGGGACGCCCTTCAGGAGGTCGCCCACCACGGTGACGATGGTCTCCTCGCCCTCCCCGGGCAGCACCAGGTCCAGCCACCCCTCGGCCAGCATGCCCTCGGGATCGGCACTGACCTCGGCCCCCCCGGCGAAGAGAATCAAGGATGGCTGCCGGGCCCGCAGCAGGCGGGCGATGGCCCGGCCCAGGGCCCGGTTCCACACGTAGAGTGACAAGCCGACGGCATCCGGCGTCGAGGCCAGGATCAGGTCCGCACAGGCCTCGGCGGACTGCTGCAGAAAGAGGTCCAGCACCCGGGTCTGGACGGACTCAGGGAAGGCCCGCTTCAGGGCCGAGGCCAGCATGGCCGGCCCCAGGGGCACGGCTCGAGGGGAAGCTTCAAGGTGGATGGCGGCGAGGACAAGGTGCATGCAGGTTCCTGTCCGATCATACGCAGGAGCGCCAGTCAGGCATTGCGTCCCGCGGAAGAAGCAACGCCAACCGCAGAGAGTGCAGAGAGTGCAGAGGGGAGCTGACCTGACCATTCAAGAGCAAAGGCGGAACCGCAGATGACGCAGATGGCGCAGATGGGCGCCGACCCACTCCAGCATGGGCCCGCCGCAGGCGGCTTCCGGCGTGGCCGGAAGTCATCGCGGGGTGCCACGGCCGCGCTCCCAAAAGGCGCGGCAGCGGCGCCCCGCGATGGAGCCCATGCGCTGGACCGTCCCAAACACAAGGCCTGGAGTGCAGTCATCCCCGTCCATCCCTTTGATCCCCGTCAAAAGCACTTGTCTTGCCACCCTCGTCTTGCCAGCCCTTCTCCGCTCTCCTCCGCTCTTCGGTTTTCCTCCGCGTTCCTTCCTTTCCGTTCTTCCACCCCCTGCCACCGCCCCCCTGTTTTCTTCCGCGTTCCCTCCTTTCCTTTCACGACAGCCCTTGCCTGCCCGCCCGCCAAGGCTCCTTAAATCCTGGGACTACCGACGCCAAGCTGATTTGCAGGATTGCTTTGCCCCCGCTCCTGGCTCATGTTGGGTTGAGGGCTGGCCCTACCGAGCAGGGCCATGTCCCCTACCGCCGGGAGGTTCTCCCCGGGCCAACCCACGATCCCCGCCCCCAGGTGCCCCATGCCGGACCAGACCCTGACCATCCTCCTCGCCGGCGGCAGCGGCTCCCGTCTGCTACCCCTCACCGAGGACCGCGCCAAGCCGGCGGTACCCTTCGGGGGCAAGTACCGGGTCATCGACTTCACCCTGTCCAACTGCCTGCACTCGGGCCTCCGGCGCGTGCTGGTGCTCACCCAGTACAAGTCGCACTCCCTGCACAAGCACCTGCGGGATGGCTGGTCCATCTTCAACCCCGAGTGCGGCGAGTACATCACCGTGGTGCCCCCGCAGATGCGCACCGGCGACTCCTGGTACGCCGGCACCGCGGACGCCATCGCCCAGAACCTCTTCCTGCTGGAGCGCAGCGCCTCCGAGCAGGTGCTCATCCTCGCCGCCGACCACATCTACCGCATGGACTACGCCGCCCTGGTGAAGGCCCACGAGGAGAAGGGCGCCGACCTCACCGTGGCCTGCATGAAGGTGCCCATGGCTGAGGCCAGCTCCTTCGGCATCATGGCCATCGACGGCGACGACCGCATTGTCGAGTTCCAGGAAAAGCCGGAGCACCCCAAGCCGCTGCCGGGCGACCCCGATTTTGCCCTCGGCTCCATGGGCATCTACGTCTTCCCCAAAGATGTCCTCATGGCGGAGCTACGGGCGGATAGGGACCGGGCCGACTCCAGCCACGACTTCGGCAAGGACATCATCCCCAGCATGATCAAGCGCTGCCGGGTCTTCGCCTACGGCTTCGGCGGCGAGCGGGGCCGGGTCACGCCAGACGGCTACTGGCGCGACGTGGGCACGCTGGACGCCTACTACGAAGCCAACATGGACCTCCTCCAGCCCGTGCCGCCCCTGAACATCTACCAGGACGACTGGGCCATCCGCACCTACCACGGCCAGAACCCACCGGCCCGCATGGTCCCCGGGAGCAACGGCAAGGCTGGCGCCATGGACAACGCCATCATGGGCGCCGGCACGGTGATCATCGGCAGCGTTGTGCGCCACTCCATCCTGGCGGCGCGGGTGCACGTCCACGAAGACGCCGAGGTGGTTGACTCCATCCTCCTGGACCATGTCACCGTGGGCCGCGGCGCCCGCCTGCGTCGCTGTATCGTGGACAAGCACGTGAACATCCCGCCGGGCGAGTCCATCGGCTATGACCTGGCCCGGGATGCCGAGCGCTTCACCCTCTCCGACAAGGGTGTGGTGGTGGTGCCCAAGGACTACCGCTTCACCTGAGTGACGGCCCTCCCAGATTGGACTATCCTGGCTCTCGCCCATTTTGGAGGTTCCCCATGGCCCTGCCCCGCCCCCTGCCCGCCGCCCTGTTCCTGGCTGCCGCCTGCCTGAGCGCCGTACCTCGTCCCGAGGAGCCCGCGAAGGTGATGGTGGTCCGGGTGGAGAGGGCCCCGAAGGAAGCCAAGGACGTCCAGGTGAAGGTCACCGTCACCGGCGACGACAAGGACCTGCCGGAGGCCGCCCGCAAAGCCCTGGCCGAGGCCAAGGGTGGCAAGCAGGTGAAGGTCATCCGCGTAGAAGCCACGGGCAGTGACGACGCCGCCATCCAGGCCGAGCTCGAGAAAGCCCTGGCTGAGGCCGGCGTGGACGACTGCGAGGTCATGGTGAAGGTGCAGCGCAAGGGTGCGGAGGGTGCGCCCGAGGCCGAGGGGAAGCCCATGCCCAGGCTCAAGCAACTGAAGGTGCTCCGCTCCGGCAAGGGCGGCGAGACCATCGACCTCGTGGGCCCCGACGCTGCCGCCGAAGGCAAGCACTTCGTCTTCATCAAGAAGGGCGATGGTCCCAAGGGCACCACCGTCATCTCCGGCACCGGCCCCGACAAGCAGGCCGAGCTGAAGGCCCTCAAAGCCGCAGTAGCCGAGCTC
>CAITBU010000443.1 GCA_903890595.1 uncultured Holophagaceae bacterium
GCAAATGGCGCATCCAGCATGGGCTCCAGCCTGGGGCGCCGCTGCCGCGCCTCTTGGGGGGCGCGGCCGTGGCACCCCAGGCTGACTTCCGGCCCTGCCGGAAGCCGCCTTCGGCGGGCTCATGCGGGGGGTGGGTCGGCGCGCAATCTGTGGAATCTGTGAAATCTGTGGATCCGCTTCTGCTCTTGATTAGCTGGGGCTGAGCCTAGCCGATAATCGGGTTGTCTTTTTCTGCCTGAGGTTCGAGGGCTAGCTGCTCCCCGCCAGGGTGAGCACGGCGACCAGGGCGGCGGCGGTGGCGAGGATGAGGGGCAGGAGCCAGCGGGGGCGCTGGACGGGCTGCGGCAGCGGCTCCGGTTCTGGCTCGGCGGGCGGCGGCTCGGGGTCCGCCAGCAGCACCGGGGTGCCGCGAGAGGGGCTGCGTGGGGCCAGTGCGGGGGCCTGGGCTGCGGCGGGAAACCGGGTCGCCACGAAGGTGCGCAGGACGTCCCGCGAGCCTCCCAGCAGGGCCTGGAGGTACTCGGCCACATCATGCTCCGTGAGGATCCGCCCCTGCTGACTCATGGCCTCCCGGAGGTCCCGCTCCAGGAAGCGGGCACTGGGGTAGCGGTGGTCGACATCCTTCTGGAGGGTCCGGCTGACGATGGCGGCCAGCTCCTTGGAGACGGCGGGGTTGAGGGTCTGCAGGTCCTGGATCCGGCCCTGACGGACCTTCTCCAGCACCGCCAGCTCGGACTCCCCCATGAAGCAGCGCTGCCCCGTGAGCAGCTCGAACAGGACGAGACCCAGGGAGTACAGGTCCGAGCGGTTGTCCAGGGGCTGGCCCATGGCCTGCTCGGGGCTCATGTAGAGAATCTTGCCCTTGAGGGCGCCGGAGTGGGTGTGGCCGGCCTTGCTGGCGGCCTTGGCGATGCCGAAGTCCACCAGCTTCACGGCCCCCTCGGCGGCGAGGATCACGTTCTGGGGGCTGATGTCGCGGTGGACCAGCTTCAGCTCCCGGTCGTCGAAGTCGCGCTTTCGGTGGGCGTGGTCCAGGGCCGCCGCCACGCGCATGACGATGAAGGCCGCCACCTCTTCCGGGACGAGGACGCCAAGCTCCCCCGCCTTCCGCAGCAGGGAGCGCAGGTCCCAGCCATTCACGTACTCCATGGCGATGTAGTAGCTATCCCCGACCCGCCCCAGGTCGAAGATATGCGCGATGTTCGGGTGGGTCAGCTGGGCCGCCACCTTGGCCTCGTCGATGAACATCCGCACGAAGTCCGGGTTGTTGCTGCAGTGGGGCAGGATCCGCTTGATGGCGACGATCTTCTGGAAGCCCTCCACGCCCCGCTGCTGGGCCTTGAAGACCTCGGCCATGCCCCCCAGGCCGATCCGCTCCAGGAGGAAGTAGTTCCCGTATTCCTCCAGAACACCCGGTGGCACGGGTCCCGGGGGCAGGGGCGCGGCGAGAAGCGGGTCCCGGCCGGGCCAGTCAAAGGGATCCTCGATGCCGGGGATGCCGCTGAGGGTGTAGTGAGTCTTGTCGCCGGCACTGGAATCGCTGCCGGCGCCGAAGAGGTCGAAGGGATCCACCTGGGGGAGCACCCCACGGCCCAGCTCATCCAGAAGTCCCTCCAAGGTGCCGGACGCACGGAAGGCCCCCATCGGGAGGCAGGCCCGCAGGGCCTCCGCCAGCTCCTCGGGGGGCCGTTCACAGTCCAACACCGCCGTGATGCCTGCGGGGGCCGGTGCGCCAGCGGCCCGACCCAGCACCACCACCGGTGGCCCGGGGCCCTCCTTGGCCACAGCGTCCACCAGGGCCCAGGCCTCGCTCCCTGGCTCCGGCCCGTCCAGCACCAGCAGGGCGGGACGGAAGCCGCCCTCCAGCAGGGCTCGGGCCTCGGGGAGCCGGGCCCGCTTCACCCCCAGACCGTGCAGGGCCAAGGCCTCCTCCAGCCCTGCGACGGGGGGGGAGCCGGCATCCAGCATCAGGATCAGGGGCAGGGACATGGGGCTCCAGAGGGGAGTCCAGGGTAGCGGGAGGCATTGCCTCTCGCCATAAGGGGTCTCCTGGGCTACACTCGACCTTCGGCCCAATCCTGCCTGCAGGGGGTCAATCCACGGGAAAGGAGGTGCATACCCATGCCTTTGGTCAAGGTTAAAGAAGACGAAACCTTCGAGTTCGCCCTTCGCCGCTTCAAGCGGAAGTGCGAGAAGTCCGGAATTCTCAGTGAGCTGAAAAAGCGTCAGCACTATGAGAAGCCCAGCGCCAAGCGCAAGCGGAAGATGCTCGCCGCCCGTAAGAAGACCCTCAAGCGCCTCGCGCAGGAGCGTCGGATGATCGGTTGAGATAAAGCTTCGCTTTATCTA
>CAITBU010000444.1 GCA_903890595.1 uncultured Holophagaceae bacterium
CCCTGGGCCTCGAGGAAGTGGGCGGTGTCCTTGCCACAGTGGTTCTGGACCTGGGACCGGACCAGGGGGCTGGCGGAAACCACCAGGACCTTGGGCCGCACCTCGGTCAGGGTGCCCACCTTGGCGGAGAGAGCCCGGATGCGCAGATGGGTCTGGACCCGCACCTGGAGCAGCACCGTGCTGGCGGGCTTGCGGATGAAGTCGTCGGCACCGGCGGCGTAGCTGCGGTCTTTGGCATCCCGGCTCAGGGCCGTCAGCACCAGGATGGGCACGCTGGCGGTCTTCAGGTTGGCCTTGATCATGGCGCAGGCCTTGAAGCCGTCCATGGTCGGCATCACCGCATCCATGACGATGAGGTCCGGCATGTCCTGGTTCATGCGCTGGATGGCCTCATGGCCGTTATGAGCCGTGATGATTCGATGCCCCAGGGGAACCAACTGGGCCTCCACCTCGCGGCGCTGCAGGGCATTGTCCTCCACCATCAGGATGACCATGGGGGACGGGGCTTGGCTCAATCGGGCTCCTCGCAGGGGTGGATCAAGGGTAGTTGGCCTATCGGCTTCGAGCAACAGGGGGATGAGTCCTCCCAATGGGGGAAAAGCCGCAGACGCAGAGCCTTTCCCCAGGTAGAATGGGGGGTTCGAGGTTACTCAGTGCCTGATCCAGCCCTCATTCGCAACTTCAGCATCGTCGCCCACATCGACCATGGCAAGTCCACCTTGGCGGACCGCCTGCTCGAGCTGACGAAAACGGTGGCTCATCGGGACATGCAAGCGCAGATTCTGGACGACATGGACCTGGAGCGGGAGCGGGGCATCACCATCAAGGCCCACGCCGTCACGCTGAAGTACCCCGCCCGAGACGGCCAGATCTACACTCTCAACCTCATCGACACCCCGGGCCATGTTGATTTTACCTACGAGGTGAGCCGCAGCCTGGCCGCCTGCGAGGGCGCCATCCTGGTGGTGGATGCCACCCAGGGCGTGGAGGCTCAGACCCTCGCCAACACCTACCTGGCCCTGGAAAACGGCCTGGAGGTCTTTCCGGTCCTCAACAAGACCGACCTCCCCAGCGCCGATCCCGATCGGGTGCTGGAGCAGATAGATACGGTCATCGGCCTCGTGGATACCGCCCATGCGGTCTATGTGAGCGCCAAGACCGGGGAAAACTGCGAGGAGGTCCTCGAGCAGATCGTGAAGTGCATCCCGGCCCCCCAGGGGGACCCGGCGGCGCTCCTCCAGGCCCTCATCTTCGACTGCTACTACGACTCCTACCGGGGCGTCGTCAGCCTCATCCGGGTGATGAACGGCACCCTGAAGGCGGGGGACCAGGTCCGCTTCATGGCCACGGGCAGCGAACACCGCGTGGACGAGATCGGCATCTTCGATCCCAAGATGGACAAGGTGGACACCCTCTCCGTGGGCGAGGTGGGCTACCTGGTGGCCAGCATCAAGCAGCTGGCGGATGTGAAGGTGGGCGATACCATCACCCACGCCCTCACGCACAACACCCGACCCTCCACGGAGATGTTGCGGGGCTTCAAGGAGATCCAGCCCGTCGTCTTCGCCGGGATCTTCCCCACCTCCAGCGACGACTTCGAGAACCTGCGCAACGCCATGGAG
>CAITBU010000445.1 GCA_903890595.1 uncultured Holophagaceae bacterium
ATGCCGATGATGTCCATGGGGGGCATGTCCTTGGCCTTGATGAGGCCCAGATCAGCCATCTTGAGGGACACGGGGCGACCGTCCTTGTAGGGGAACTCCTCGGTCACCGCATAGCCGAGACCCATGTGCAGGGACCCTTCGATCTGCCCCTCGTAGAGGGTGGGGTTCATGATCTTCCCGGCGTCGTGGGCGGCGGTGATGCGGGTGATCTTCCCGGTCTCATCCAGCTCCACCAGCTGTGCGGCAAAGCCGAAGGAGTAGTGGGTGATGACGTCGTAGCCCGGCTTGGCAGGCTTGCCCGGAGGCACGGTCCAGTCGCAGACCCAGCTGCCCCGGTACTCCTTGCCAACCAGGTCAGTCAGGCTCTTGCCCGCGGCCAGGTCCGCCTTCAGGTCCTTGCAGGCGGCGATCACGGAGTTGGCCAGCAGGGAGGTCCCGCGGGACCCGGTGGTCATGCCGGCCTCGGCCTCTTCGTTGGTCTCCACGATGACGTGGATGAGGGCCGGATCGATGCCCGTCTCCTCCACCAGGGACTGGACACCCATGGTGAAGTTGCCCTGGCCCATCTCGCACCAGCCGTGGTGGAGTTCCACCCGGTCCGCGGCGCGGATGATGATCTTGGCGTGGCTGAAGTCCGCCAGGCCACAGCCGATGCCCGTGTTCTTCATGCCGGCGGCGATGCCCGCCCACTTGGCCGCATAGAAGCGGTCCTTCAGGGCCTCCAGGCACTTTCGCACGCCCACGCCCGCCGTGAGGGTCTGGCCCGTGGCGATGGTGCGGCCCTCGGTGAGGGCGTTGTCCCAGCGGAACTGCCAGCGGTCGAAGCCGCCCTGCTTGCAGAGCTCATCCAGGCAGGACTCGAAGGCGAAGTTGGACTGGTTCACCCCGAAGCCCCGGAAGGCGCCGCAGGGGGCATTGTTGGTGACCACGGCCGTGCCGTTCACCTGCACATTGGGCATGTAGTAGGCGGCCGCCGAGTGGGACACGGCCCGCTCGATCACCGCCAGGCCCACGCTGGAGTAGGCGCCGCTGTCCGAGTGCATGGTGACCACCATGCCCGTGAGCAGACCGTTCTTGTCGCAGCCCACGGCATAGTCCATCACGATGGGGTGGCGCTTGGTGTGCATGCGCAGGGAGTCCTGGCGAGTGAGGCGCACCATGGCCGGCCGACCTGTCAGCCAGGCCAGCAGGGCCGCATGGCCCTGGGTGATGATGTCTTCCTTGCCGCCGAAGCCGCCGCCGTTCTGCACCTGCACGACGTTCACCAGGGACTTGGGCAGGCCCAGGAGCAAGGCCACCTGGTGGCGGTCCTCGTAGACGCCCTGGCTGCAGCTGTAGAGCTTCACGCCGGGCTGGCCATCTTTGGTCCAGGGCAGGGCCAGGCTGGCCTCAGGCTCCAGGAAGGCGTGCTCGACGCGCTGGGTGGTGAAGCGGTTCCGGGTCACGTAAGCGGAATTGGCAAGCGCCGCCTCGGCATCGCCCACCGTCACGGCAGCCCGGTGCAGCACGTTGCCCGCAAACATGGGATGGACCTGGCTGGAGGTGGGCGCCAGCGCCTCGAACATGTCGGTGACGGGCTCGAGCACCTCGTACTCCACCTTCACCTTGGCGGCGGCTTCCCGGGCAATGGCCTCGGTCTCGGCAGCCACGGTGGCCAACACGTCACCCACGAAGCAGGTGGTCTCGCCCTCGGCCACCAGCACGGGCCAGTCCATGGTGATGGAGCCCATCTGGCGCTTGCCGGTGATGTCCTTGGCGGTGAGCACCTTCACGACCCCGGGGGTGGCCACGGCCTCGGAGATGTCAATGCGCAGCACCTTGGCTCTCGGGTGATCCGAGTAGCGCAGGGCCGCATAGATCATGTCGGGTTCTTTCATGTCCCCCACGAAGACCCGCTGGCCCAGCACGGCCTCGCGGCCCGTGTACTTGGGATGCCGGGTGCCCACCTTGCCGGTGCCACCTGGGTACTCCACGGCCTTGTTCTCCCGCAGGGCCTCGGCGGCGCAGGCGATGGAGTCCACGACCTTCTTGTAGCCCGTGCAGCGGCAGATGTTCCCGGAGAGCCCGTCGGTGATCTCTTGGCGGCTGGGGTTGGGATTCTTGCGCACCAGGGCGGCCGCCTTCATGACGATGCCCGGGGTGCAGAACCCGCACTGGACCCCGCCCTTGACCACGAAGCCATCGGCGAAAGCAGCCTGCTCCGCCGGGCTGAGGCCCTCCACGGTGGTGAGGCTCTTGCCCACCACTTCCTTCATCTTCATGCGACAGCTGAGGCGGGGCTTGCCGTCCACCAGAATGGTGCAGCAGCCGCAGACGCCTTCGCTGGAGCAGCCGTCCTTGGGACTCAGGATGCCGGCGACTTCCCGCAGATAGGTGAGCACCGACAGCTCGGGATCAGTCCCCCAAGTCGCCGCTTGTCCATTGAGTTCGAAGTCCATGGCTCCCTCTCCTTTCACTGCTGAGCTCCGGTCTTTTATTACCTGAGCGTGAAGAAACCATAGTCATTGTAGGAAATTCAAGAATTGAGTCAATAATTTTTTATCATGGATAAAAAATTATCTACCTATTTTCCCGGCCAGCCGGTCTTCACCCCTGGACGATTCGGGTGCCGACGGTGGCGGGGTCTTCGGTGGCCAGGGCCTCGGCGGTGGTGATGAGCACCTCCTGGCCCCCGGCATCCAGGTAGGCCAGGGCGCTCTCGATCTTGGGGCCCATGCTCCCGGGGGGGAACTGGCCCTCGGCCAGGTACTGCCTGGCCTCGGTGGCACCGAGGCGATCCACCCAGCGCTGGGTGGGCTTCCCGAAGTCCAGAGCCACCTTGGCCACGCCCGTCAGGATGATGAACAGGTCGGCCTGCAGCTCCGCCGCCAGGAGGGCACTGAGGCGGTCCTTGTCGATGACGGCCTCGACCCCCACCAGAAAGCCGCTGGCATCGCGGATGACGGGGATCCCGCCGCCGCCGCCGGCGATGACGGAGCTGCCCGAGGCCAGCAGGAGCTTGATGGCTTCCAGCTGGACGATCTCCAGGGGCCGGGGCGAGGGGACCACCTTGCGCCAGCCGCGCCCGGCGTCCTCCTTCATCTTCCACTTCTTGGTGCGCATCAGCTCCCGGGCCCGGGTCTCCTCGTAGAAGGGACCCACGGGCTTGGCGGGGTTCTGGAAGCCCGGGTCCTCCTTGTCCACCACCACCTCCGTGAGCAGCGAGGTGACCGGCGCCGCCAGGCCCATGAAGCGCAGGCGGTTGATGAGCATGCGCTCCAGCATGTAGCCCATGGAGCCCTGGGTCATGGCCCCACAGATATCCAGGGTGTAGGGGGGGATCTGGCTGGCGGCGGCCTCCTGCTGGATGAGCAGGTTCCCCACCTGGGGCCCGTTGCCATGAACTACGCAGAGGGCGTAGCCCTCGGCCACCACCCGGGCCAGCATCTCGGCCGTCTCCCGGGCGTTGGCCAGCTGATCTTCCTGGTGGCCCCACTCCCCTTCTCGGAGCAGGGCATTGCCGCCAACGGCCAGCAGTGCAATCTTCCGCTTCATAGGGTCGCCAGCTCCCGGAGCATGTGGCCCAGGACATTGCGCGTCACCACGCTGCGGTAGCGGGCGGTGGCGCGGATGTCACCGATGGGGCTGATGTCCTCCAGCAGGGCTGCCTGGGCGGCCTCGATGGGGAGCGTCGCAAGGGCCTGGCCCAGGAGCACGGCCTCGGCATGGCGGGCCCGGATGGGGGCCGGAGCCACAGAGCCCAGGCCGATGCGCAGGTCAGCGACCACGCCGCCCTCGACGCGAGCCCAGGCGGCCAGACAGACCTTGGAGATGGCCTGGGCCTGGCGAGTACCTACCTTGCGGAAGTAGTGGAAGCCGCGGCCCGTGGGCAGGGGCACATGGATGGCCGCCACCAGCTCGTCCGGCGCCAGGTCCATGACCTTGTAGCCCAGATGGAAGCGGTCGTAGGCCACCCGGCGGGAGCCCCGCACGGAGAGCAGCTCCACCTCGGCCCCGTAGGCCAGCAGGCTGGGCGGGGTGTCAGCAGCTGGGCTGGCGTTGGCGATGTTGCCCCCCAGGGTGCCCCGGTTCTGGATGGCCAGGGCCCCGGTGGCCCGGGCGCTCTTCACCAGGTTCGGAAAGTGCCGGTGCACGGCGGCGCATTCCCGCAGGTCCGTGAAGGTGCTGAGCGCCCCGAAGGTCATGGCACCCGCCGCTTCCCGGATGCCCCGGAGCTCGTCGATGCGGGAGAGGTCCAGGAAGCGGGTGGGCTTCAGGCGGCCCGCGTTGTAGACCACCATCAGGTCCGTGCCGCCGGCCAGGGGCGTCAAGGTCCCGGGCGCCTGGGCCAGGAGCGCCAGGGCCTCGCCCAGGCTGGCGGGCACGCGGACGTCGAAGTCGGGCAGGTAGCCTCTCATCGGGCGGCCCCCCCGTCAGCGGCCGCAGCGTGGACCGAGTCCAGGATCTTGGCGTAGCCGGTGCACCGGCAGAGGTTCCCGGAGAGACCATCGCGGATCTGGTCATCGCTGGGGTTGGGGCAGCGGTTGATGAGGTCCGTGGCCGACAGCAGCATGCCCGGTGTGCAGAAGCCGCACTGGGCACCGTTGTGCGTGAGGAACGCGGCCTGGAGGCTGGACAGGTTTTCGCCGTCAGCCAGACCCTCGATGGTCACCACCTCAGCACCCTGAACCTGGACCGCAGGCACCAGGCAGCTGTTCACCACCCGGCCATTGAGCAGCACGGTGCAGGCGCCGCACTCGCCCTCGCCACAGCCTTCCTTGGTGCCCGTGAGGCGCAGGTCCTCGCGCAGCACGTCCAGGAGCCGCGCGAAGGGAGGCACGCTGACACGATGGTCCGCCCCGTTGACCTTCAGGGTCAGGTCGATGCGATCAGCCATGGGACACCTCCTCGCAGCGATCCAGCAATCGGTCTGGCGTCATGGGCACCTCATCCAGACGCAGCGCGCCGAGGGCGTTCTCCAGGGCATTCACGACCGCGGGTGCCGGCCCATCCATGGGCAGCTCACCGATCCCCTTCGCTCCGCCGGGGCCGCCCACATGGGCGTTCTCCAGGAAGATCACCTGCATGCGCGGCAGGTCCATGGCGGTGGGGATGATGTAGTTGGTCATCTGGTTGTTGACCATGCGGCCGCGCTGCATGGTGACCTCCTCCCAGAGGCCCCAGCCGATGCCCTGGGCGACGCCGCCTTCGATCTGACCGGCGGCCAGGGTGGGATTGACCACCCGGCCCACTTCCTGGACGGCGGCAAAGTCGGCGACCTTGACCTCGAAGGTATCCAGGTCCACGGCCACCTCAGCGGCGTAGCAGGCCCAGGAGTAGGTGGGATAGGCGTCGCCTTGGTAGGTGACGTCGTTCCAGCTGATGTTGGGGGGGCGGTGGTACTGCCCGTAGCACCTCAGGCTGCCCAGGGTGGCCACAGCCTTGGCCACGGCGGCCCGGAAGGACTCGGGCGTGTAGGGCTCCGCCAGGAAGCCCTGCTGAACCAGCGCCTGCTTGAAGCCGCTGGCAGCGTCCTCCAGGATCCGGCCCACCATCATGGTGCTGCGGGAGGCCACGGTCGGGCCGCTGTTGGGGACCCGGTCCGTGTCCACCTCCGCCGTCTCCACCTGCTCCACGGGAACCTGGAGGGTCTCGGCGACGATCTGGGCAAAGACCGTGTTCTTGCCCTGGCCCATCTCGGTGGAGGCCGCCAGCACCGCCACGGTGCCGTCCGCCAGGCCTTCGACTCCAGCCACCGAGGCCACGTGGGACTCCCCGTTGCCCGTGAAGCCGCAGCCGTGCATGAACACCGAGAAGCCCACGCCCCGCTTGATGGGGCCGTCCTCCTGGTTGGTGATGGCGAAAGCAGCCCGCTTGTCGCGGTAGCCGATGGCGGCGAGGGCGCGGTCCATGATGCTGGCCAGGTCCAGGTCCTCGCGGATCACCTGGCCCGTGGCCATGGTGTCGCCCATGCGGAGGAAGTTCTTCCGGCGCAGCTCCACGGCATCCAGGCCCAGCTTCCGGGCGCAGATGTCCATGTGGCGTTCCATGGCAAAGAGGCTCTGGGGTGCGCCGAAGCCACGGAAGGCACCGGGGGGAGGCGTGTTGGTGGCAACGGCCCGGGCGTGGATCCGCACATGGGGGCAGCGGTAGACACTGGCGGCGTGCACCGCACCCCGGCTCAGCACCACGGGCGACAGCGTCGCGTAGGCACCGCCGTCCAGGATGAAGTCCGCCTCCAGAGCCAGGAGGGTCCCTTCCGCATCGAAGGCCGTCCGGAGCCGCGTGCGGGAGGGATGCCGCTTCGTGGTGCAGGCCAGGTCCTCCTCGCGGTCGTAGATGAGCCTCACGGGGCGGCCGCTCTTCCAGGCCAGCAGGGCCGCGTGGCCGCCGTTCACGGAGGGGTAGTCCTCCTTGCCGCCGAAGGCCCCGCCCATCTCCATGGCCACCACCCGAACCTGCTTCTCCGAGAGACCGAAGAGCTGCCGGAGGGCGCCGTGGACGTAGTAGGGACACTGCAGGGAGCCCCAGACCGTCACCTGCAGGGCCCCATCCCTGGGCTCCACCACGGACAGCATGGCGTTGGGCTCGATGTACATCTGCTCCTGGGCACCCGTGCGGTACTCGCCTTCGACCACGTGGGCGGCTTGGGCCCAGACGGGGTCGGGGTCGCCCTTGGCAATGTGGATCTCTTTCAGCAGGTTGTTGTCGCCGTAGATCACCGTCTGCAGGTCGAGGGAGCTCTGGATGTCCAGCACCGCGGGCAATTCCTCGATCTCCAGGCGCACCGCGCGCCGGGCCTTCTCGGCCAGGTGGCGATCCGCATGGGCCAACAAGAGCACGGCCTGTTGGGAGTGGGTGATCTCCTCACCAATCCCGATCAGGAAGGGCTGGTCATCCACCACCGAAGCCACGAGGTTCGTGCCAGGGATGTCCGCCGCGGTGACGAGGGTGAACTCGTCCCAGGGGATGCCCTCGCCGAAGTGGATCGCCCGCAGGATGCCGCGCGGCACCTCCGAGCGCACCGTGAGCCCGTGAAGGGCGCCGGGCATGAACTTGTCGTCGGTGTAGATGGCGGTGCCAAGGACTTTGGCACGGCCTTCCTTCCGGATGGAAGAAGCGCCGATCACGGGGACTCCTAGCGGGGTGGTGACTGGGTTAGACCGGAGACTCGTCGGCGGCGGTGGCAGCCTCTCGCAGCGCCCGTTCCGCGGCGTCCACGATCTTCTGGTAGCCGGTACAGCGACAGAGGTGGCCAGACAGCTCCCGGCGCACTTCGTCGTGGGTGAAGGACTTGCCACTGTCCACCATGGCGGTGGTGGAGAGCACGACGCCCGGGGTGCAGAACCCGCACTGGATGGCGCCCTCGTCCACGAAGGCTTCCTGGACCGGCGTGAGCAGCCCGTCCTGGGCCAGGCCCTCGATGGTGGTGATCGTCTTCCCGTGGGCCCAGGCCGCCAGGTAGATGCAGGAGTTCATGGGCGTGCCGTCGATGAGGACCGTGCAGGCCCCGCACTCGCCCACGGAACACCCCTGCTTCACGCCGGTGAACTGCAGGCGATCCCGCAGCACGTCCAGGAGGGACTCGCGGATATCGATCTCGATCTCCACGGCACGCCCATTCACGGTCATGCAGAGCCGCTTCCGGGCCTTCACGCCTGCCGCATTTTTAGTTAGCACAGCAACCTCCCCCTCGCTTCACGGCTTCAGCCACCGCGCGCTGGGCCAGCACTTCAATCAGGTGTTCCCGGTAGTCCTTGGAGGCGCGCCAGGAGGAGCGGGCCTTGGCGGGCTTCAGGGCCAGCCGGGCGATCTCCTGGACACACTCCCAGGTCACCTC
>CAITBU010000446.1 GCA_903890595.1 uncultured Holophagaceae bacterium
AGGGCAGGGCAGGCCCAAAGATGAGAGGATGGTCGTCTACTTGAACCCGGAGCTCCCATGTTCTCCCGTACCCTGCTGGTTGCCCTCATGACCCTGCCCGCCTTCGCCGCTGATCCCGTCACGGGGACCAACCCCTTCTTCGCTGAGTGGAAGACGCCCTTCGGCGTGCCCCCCTTCGCCAGCATCCAGGAGGAACACTTCCTGCCGGCGCTCAAGGAGGGCATGGCCCGCCAGAAGCGGGAAGTGGCCGCCATCACGGCCTCCAAGGAGGCCCCGACCTTCCAGAACACGGTGGTGGCCTTGGAGCAGACCGGCCAGTTCTCGGACCGGGTGATGTCCGTCTTCTCGAACCTGGTGGGAGCCGAGACCACCGCCAAGCTACAGGTCGTGAACCGCGAGGCCATGCCCCTGCTGTCGGCCCACCGGGATGACATCCAGTTCGACCCCATCCTGTTCAAGCGGGTCAAGGCCGTCTGGGATGCCCGCGCGAGCCTCAAGCTGGAGCCGGATCAGGCCCGCCTGCTGGAGCGCACCTACAAGGGTTTCGTGCGCTCAGGGGCGGCCCTGGATGCGGCGGCCCAGACGCGCATGCGAGCCATCAACAATGAACAGAGCCGCCTGGGTGTGGACTTCGGCGACCGCCTGCTCAAGGCCACCAAGGGCTTCAGCCTGGTGGTGACGGATGCCAAGGACCTGGCGGGCCTGCCGGAGGGCACCCGCATGGCCGCCGCCGCTGCCGCCAAGAAGGCCGGGCAGGAGGGAAAGTGGCTGTTCACCCTGGACGGACCCAGCATCTGGCCCTTCCTGGAGTACGCCCAGAACCGCGAGCTGCGCCGCCGCCTCCTCACGGGCTACCTGGAGCGCTGCAACCAGGGCGGGGACACGGACACCAATGCCATCGTGAGCCGCGTGACCGCCCTGCGGGCCGAGAAGGCGAAGCTGCTGGGCTACCGCACCTGGGCCGACTTCGTGCTCGAAGAGAACATGGCCAAGGACCCCAAGGGCGTCTACGGCCTGCTGGACCAGATCTGGAAGCCGGCGCTGGAGGTGGCCAAGCGGGAGCGCGCTGAGCTGCAGGCCATGATGGCCAAGGACCTCCCGGGCCAGAAGCTGGAGCCCTGGGACTGGCGCTACTACGCCGAGAAGGTGAAGCAGGCGAAGTACGACTTCGACGAAGAGTCCGTGAAGCCCTACTTCGCCATCGACGCCGTGCGTCGGGGCGCTTTCACTGTGGCGACCAAGCTCTACGGCCTGTCCTTCAGCGAAGTGAAGGACATCCCGGTCTACCAGAAGGACGTCCGCTGCTTCGAGGTGAAGGAGGCCGATGGCCGCCACGTGGGCCTGCTCTACCTCGACTACCACCCCCGGGCCGGCAAGCGCGGCGGGGCCTGGATGAGCAGCTACCGGTCCGCTTGGGTGAAGGACGGAAAGCGGGTGGAGCCCGTGGTGGTGAACGTCTGCAACTTCACGGCCCCCTCGGGCGACCGCCCGGCACTGCTCACCTCGGACGAAGTGCGCACGCTCTTCCACGAGTTCGGCCACGCCCTCCACGGTCTGTTCTACGCCGGCCGCTACCGAGGCACCGCCGGTACGCCCCGGGACTTCGTGGAGCTGCCCAGCCAGGTCATGGAGAACTGGTCCATGGAGCCCGAGGTGTTGCGCCTCTATGCGAAGCACTTCCAGACCGGCGCGGTGATCCCCGACGTCCTGGTGGCCAAGATGCACCGGGCCGCCACCTTCGGGCAGGGCTTTGCCACCGTGGAGTACATGGCGGCCTCCCTGCTGGACATGGACTGGCACACGCTGACCGACACCAAGCCCGTGGACACCGCCGCTTTCGAGAAGGCCTCCCTGGCCAAGTGGGGCCTCATCGCCGAGATCCCGCCCCGCTACCGCAGCCCCTACTTCAACCACATCATGGGCGGCTACGCTGCGGGCTACTACAGCTACATCTGGAGCGCCGTGCTGGACAGTGATGCCTTCCAGGCCTTCAAAGAGAAGGGCAACCTCTTCGACCCCGCCACCGCCGCCAAGTTCCGGGCCGAGGTGCTGTCCAAGGGCGGCACAGAGGATCCCGCACTGCTCTACCGCCGCTTCCGGGGCGCCGACCCCAAGGTGGGCCCCCTCCTGGAGAAGCGCGGCCTCAAGTAGCCCCTTAGAACCGCACCGTCGCCGCCACCATCAGTCCGGTGGCGGTGAGGTCTGTTTCCACGGGGCTCCAGAAGATCCGGGCCTCGACCCCGAGGCGGGGACTGAACTGGAAACCCAGGCCGCCGCTGGCGCCGATGCGGGTGGCACTCCGGTTGGAGGGTGAGGTCCCCGTGGCACTGACCCGCCACTGCTGGCCTCCCATGGCGCCCAGCAGGTAGGCGCCCCGGTCTGGGTCCTCGTCGGGGAACCAGAGGGCTTCGATCATCAGCTCGGTGGAACTGGCTGAGGACTTGGTTCCGGGAAGACCCGCCGTGCTGCCCTTGGGCACCACCTGGACACCTACCAGGGGGCGCAGCACCAGACCCCGGCTCAGGGGAATGGTCACGAAGGCCGCGGCCCCCAGGCCCGGCTGGCCGCCAGTGGTATTCCGCAGCTCACCCCAGGGGCCCAGCAGGTGCAGGCGGACGCCGGGGGCCGCCTGGGCAGAGAGGGGCAGCACCGCCGCAGCGGCCAAGAGGACGGCAAGAGCCTTCATATCACACCTCGTACTTGCCCACCGTATCGCGCCAATGGCCCTGGGCCTTGAGGATCCGCTCGGCCACGGCCCGCAGCAACCCGTGGCCGCCCGGGACGTCCGTCACCCAGTGGCAGGCGGCCTTCACCTCCGGTGCCGCATCCGAGGGACAGCAGGCCAGGCCCACCCGGCGCAGCAGGGGCAGGTCCGGCAGATCGTCCCCTAGGTGGGCGACTTCGTCCTGGGCCAGGCCGTACTTGGCGCACAGCTGCTCCAGGACCGGCAGCTTGTCCAAGTGCCCGGCAAAGCAGTCCTCCACGCCCAGGTCCTGGGCCCGGTTCCGGGTGGCGGCGGCCTCCAGACCCGAGATGAAGGCCACGGGGATGCCGGCCCGCTGAAGCCACTTGATGGCGGCCCCGTCCCTGACATGGAAGGTTTTGGTGTGGCCCGGGTCCAGGCCGTAGGTGAGGCCCCCCGGCGTGAGCACCCCATCCACGTCGGTGCAGAGCAGGCGGATCTTGGCAGCGCGCAGGTCCAGGTCGTCCACGGGAGTCTCCGGTTCCAGCCTAGGGCCCTGTCCCTTCCCTGGGAATCCCCGAGGAGGTGATTTCGGTTTTTTACTCGCCCACTTCCGGCGGTTCAATTGAATCTAATCCCCCTACTGGTGAATTGACAGCAGGGTGGAAACCTCTGTCTCTGGATGATCCGATGGGTATACAGTTTGTTTGGGAAGCTCAAGAAAAAGGGCTTGACTGGATCCGAAACTAGATGAATATAGTCGCATGGAGTTGATTCAATGAATCACCAGCTGAGCAACCCGATGATCGACGAAGTGAGTGGCCTCTTCAGTGCGCTGGGAGACCCCTCCCGCCTGAAGATCCTCCGCTCCCTGCTGGATGCCAACGCCCCCCTCAGCCAGGGTGCGGTGGCCGAGGCTGCGGGCCTCTCCCAGGCCAATGCCTCCAAGCACCTGGCCTGCCTGGTCCGGGTAGGCCTGGTTGCCCGGGAACCCGAAGGCAACGCTGTCTTCTTCACGCCGATCATGCCCCTGGTGGGCGACCTCTGCGACCTGGTCTGCGGCCACGTGAGCGACCGCGCCCGGCTGATCTACAAAGCCCTGAAGTGAATTGGCGCCAACAAAGCGCCCATTTTTGCCTTGGAGTATTCCTTTATGAGTATTAAAACGACATGGACCCTGGCCTGTTTCCTGGCCGTTGGCGCCCCCTTGGGGGCCTCCGAGCCGCTCTCCGTGGCCCAGGCCATCCGCAGGGCCTGGACGGACCAGGCGGGCCTAAAGGCGGGCCAGGCCATGGTCGAGAGCCGTCAGGCCGAGGCCGATGGCTTTAGGGACCTGCGCCTGCCCACGCTGACCCTGGGTGCCCATGGCCTCCGAACCAATGAGCCGATGATGGCCTTCGGCATCAAGCTGAACCAGTCCCGCATCGGGATGATGGACTTCAACCCCCTGACCCTGAACCACCCGGATGCCATCACGGCCTACGGGGGCTCTGCAGTCATCCAGCAACCCCTTTATGCGGGGGGGCGTCTCACCGCGGCCAAGCGGGCTGGGGAGTACATGGCACAGGCCGAGCAGGCCAGCCAGGAACGCCGCAAGCAGGAGGTTGCCCAGATGGTGGTGGAGGCCTACTTCGGCACCCAGGTGGCCGAGCAGGCCCTGCGGTGGGTGGACGACACCCGCATGTGGATCCAGGGCATGGAGGACTTTGTCGGGGCGCGGGTTAACCAGGGCCTCATGCTCGAGTCCGAGCTGCAGCGCCTCAAGTCCTTCCACGCCCAGGCAGACGCCCAGAAGGCTGACGTCATCAAGCAGGTCCGCTCCGCTCGATCTGGTCTCGGCCTGCTCACGGGAGCCGGTCCCGTGGAGGGCCCGCTGGCCACGCCGCTGGTGCCCGAACAGCCCGCAATCGCCCAGGGAGCCACCTACCGAGGTGATCTGGTGGCGGCGGACTTCCAGGCCAAGGCTGCCGGTGAAGGCGCCAAAGCCGCCCAGGGCAGCCTGCGTCCCGAAGTGGGTCTGGAGGTGGGTGCCGGTACGCTGCACCACTCCTGGTCCGAGAAGGGTAGCTGGACCTGGGCCGCCGTTGGCGTGAAGTGGAAAGTCTTCTCTGCACCTGATGTGGCCAAGGCCAATGCGGCCCGGGCCCAGGAGCGGGCTGCGCTCCAGATGCGCTCCTTCCGGCAGCAGCAGGCTGAGCACGAGGTGCGCGTGGCCCGGGAAGCCGTCCTTGCAGCAGAGGCAAAGTACTCGGCTGCCCAGCAGTCCCTCGTAGCAGCGCAGGAATCCAAGCGGCTCCGCGAGGCCCGCCACAGAGAGGGCCTCGCTCCCCTGATCGAGGTGCTCGATGCGGAGGCCGCCATTCAGGGCGCCCGCACCCTCATCCTCCAAAGCCTGTTTGACCTTCGCGTCAGTCGCGCCGGCCTTGATCTGGCCACCGGTAACCCCATTGAAGGAGTGAATCCATGAAGACAGCTCTGTTCTCCCTGACCCTGGCTGGCACGCTGCTTGGAACCTTGGCCTGCGGCCACAAGGAGGCCCGTCCTGAGGCGAAGGTTCTGCCCAAGCTGGCTGTCACCCTGGTGGCCCAGGGCGCGCCCGATGGGGGTGCCTGGGTAGCCGCCACGCTCCAGTCCACCCGGACAGCCATGATCGGGACCCGCATGGCGGCCCAGGTCCGGCGCGTCCTTGTGCAAGAGGGGCAGCGCGTAGCCGCTGGCACCCTGCTCCTTGCCCTTGGCGACGAGGACCTCCAGGGCCAGTTGAAGGCCGCAGAAACCGGTCTGGCGACCATCCAGGCCCATCACCGGCGCATCCAGGCCCTCCAGGCCCAGAAGGCCAGCACCCTTGCGGAGCTGGAGCAGGTCACGGCCCAGGTGGCCCAGGCCCAGGCCGGGGTTGATGCCTTGAAGGCCAACATCGGCTACACGCAGCTCCGCGCGCCGTTCTCTGGCGTGGTGCAGTCCCGCAAGGTGAACGAGGGCGACTTTGTCGGCCCCGGAATGCCCCTGCTGGAGCTCATCGGCGATGGTGAGCAGGAGCTGGTGGCCACGGTCTCTGACCAGGAGGCCAAGGGCCTGAAGACCGGTGCCAAGGTGAAGTTCGAGTCCGAAGGCGTTCAGGGCGAGGCCCAGATCACAGGCCTCGCACCCGGCGGCGATCCCTACAGCCACAAGGGCACCCTGCGTGCCAAGGTGCTCAAGCCCAAGGGCCTACGGCAGGGCTCCTTTGCACGGATCCTGGTCTCTGGCGTGGCGGTGGAGGGACTATCCGTGCCTCGCAGCGCCCTGGTCCAGCGGGGCGAGCTCACGGGGGTCTTCATCGCCAAGGACGGTCGTGCTGAGCTGCGCTGGCTCTCGCTGGGCGAGGGGGCAGGGAGCTACCTGCCCGTGCGGTCTGGCTTGAAGGCTGGCGAGAGCATCATCGACCAGCCCGGCGCCCTCCAGGATGGCCAGCCCATCGAGCTGACCGGCGGGGTGAACCATGGCAAGTGAGCCAAAACTGGGCTTGGCCGGGAAGCTCGCCAAGGGCTTCCTGCGCAGCAAGCTGACCCCGCTCATCGTCGGTGCCTCCCTGCTGCTGGGCCTCCTCGCCGTGGTCATCACGCCCCGCGAGGAAGAGCCCCAGATCATCGTGCCCATGGTGGACCTCTACATTCCCTATCCCGGGGCCAGTCCCAAGGAAATCGAGAGCCAGGTCACCAACCCCATGGAGCGTCGCCTCTGGGGCATCCCGGGCGTCGAGTACCTCTACAGCATGAGCCGTCCTGGCATGGCCCTCATCACCGTGCGCTTCAAGGTGAACGAGCCCCAGGAGCCCAGCCTGGTGAAGATCTACCAGGAGCTGGCCGCCAACCCCCAGCTGCTACCGCCCGGGGCCATGAAGCCCATCATCAAGCTGCAGACCATTGACGATGTTCCGTTCCTGGTGCTCACCCTGCATGGGGAAGGGCAGGCCCCTGGCCAGCTTCGAACCCTGGGCGAGGTGCTGGCCCGGGAGCTCTCCGATGTCCCCAGCACGGCCCAGGTCAAGGTCACCGGAGGCGCCCGGAGGATGGTGCGCATCGAGCCTGATCCCGACCGCCTGCGGGCCCTCAACTTCACCCTCGCCGAGCTGCAGCCTGCCCTGCAGGCCGCCGAGGCCCAGCTGCCTGCGGGTGCCCTGATCGACCACGGCAAGCGCACAGAGCTCGAGGCCACGGGCTACATCCTGCAGGCCTCGGAGCTCAAGCGGCTGGTGGTGGGCGTGCGCAACCAGAAGGCCATCTACCTGGCGGACGTCGCCCGGGTGGTGGATGCTCCCGAATCCGAGCCGCCGATTGTGCTGTTTGCCGGGGTGGGCCAGTCCGGCTTCGAGCCCGCCGTCAGCGTCACGCTCTCTAAGCGGGCGGGTACCAATGCCACGGCCCTGGCCGAGCAGGTGCTGGCCAAGGTGGAGGCCCTGCGAGGCAACCTCATTCCCCGGGACATGAAGGTCACGGTCACGCGCAACTACGGCGAGACCGCTGGCGACAAGTCCAATGAGCTGATCGAGCACCTGCTCATCGCGACCCTCAGCGTCATTGCCCTGATCTTCCTGGCCATGGGCTGGCGCAGCGCCGTGGTGGTGGGCGTGGCCGTGCCGGTCACCCTAGCCCTAACACTGCTGATCACCTACCTGTTCGGCTACACCCTGAACCGAGTCACCCTCTTCGCTCTGATCTTCTCCATCGGCATCCTGGTGGACGACGCCATCGTGGTGGTGGAGAACATCCACCGGCACATGCACCTGCCTGGCCACCGCAAGAGCTTCGCCACCGTGGTGATCGAGGCCGTGGATGAGGTGGGCAATCCCACGATTCTGGCTACCTTTGCGGTGATCGCCGCCATTCTGCCCATGGCCTTCGTTCGCGGGCTCATGGGGCCCTACATGCGGCCCATCCCCGTGGGTGCCAGTGTGGCCATGATCTTCAGTCTGATCATTGCCTTCGTCATCAGCCCCTGGGCCAGCCTCATCCTGTTCCGGAAGGAAGCCCATCTACCGGAGGTGGACGATTCTGGGCTGCACCCAGCCACACCCGAGACGGCCTCACCCGAGCCCGTCCACGACCGGCAAGATAAGAACCCCGAAGTGGCACCCGATACCAAGCTCTCAGCCCTCTACCGTCGGGTCATCCGGGCGCTGTTGTTCAAGCCTGCCGTACGCTGGGCCTCGTTTGTCGGCGTGGTCCTACTGCTCATCGGTGCCATGTCCCTGGTGGGCCTGGGTGTGGTCAAGGTCAAGATGCTGCCCTTCGATAACAAGTCGGAGTTCATGGTCCAGATGGACCTGCCTGCTGGCACGCCCAAGGAGGATGCCGTGGCTGTGGGCCAGGACATCGCCCGCCGCCTGCTGAAGGAACCAACCGTCAAGGATGTGCAGGTCTATGCGGGAGAGCCCGCCCCGTTCACGTTCGTGGGCATGGTCCGCCACAGCTTCCTCCGCCAGGAGGCGGAGATGGTGGACATCCAGGTGAACCTGGTCTCCAAGCACGACCGCAAGGAACAGAGCCACGAGATCGTCGTCCGCCTACGCTCCGAGCTTGAGAAGATCTCCAAGCCCGCAGGGGCACGTATGAAGCTCGTGGAGATCCCCCCGGGACCCCCAGTCATGGACACCATCGTGGCTGAAGTCTATGGCCCCACTGAAGCAGAGCGGATCCGCCTTGCGACGGAGGTGCTCGGGGCCTTCAAGAGTGTGGACGGCATCGTGGATGTGGACTCCACCCTGAACACGACGAGCCCCAAGATCAGCCTCGTGCTGGACCGAGAGAAGGCCGCCCTCCACGGCGTGGCCCCCGCTCACGTGATCCAGACCCTCTACATGGCGGGCTACGGCCACACAGCCGGCACGTTCCATGTGCTGCGCGGCTCCAGCCAGGTTCCCGTGGTGGTGCAGCTCGCGCCTGAGAAGCGCCAGCGGCTCGACCAGATTCTCCAACTCACCGTTCCCGGTGCCCGGGGCATGGTGCCTGTGCGGGAGCTGGTGACGGTGAAGGAGGGTCGTGAAGAGGCGACCATCATGCACAAGAACCTGATGCCTGTGACCTATGTGTTCTCCGACCTGGCCGGTGCCATCGAAAGCCCGGTCTACGCCCTGGCGGCCCTCAACAAGAAGATCGACGCCATGAAGGGCACGGCGGGTGCCCCTGTGCCACGCCTGGGTCTGGCCCATCCCGAGAACACCGAGTCCCTGGCCCTCAAGTGGGACGGCGAGTGGCACATCACCCTGGAAGTGTTCCGGGACCTCGGCATGGCCTTCGCGGCTGTGCTGGTGCTGATCTTCGTGCTGGTGGTGGGCTGGTTCGAGAGCTTCGAGGTGCCCTGGGTGATCCTGGTGCCGATTCCGCTTTCGCTCATCGGCATCATCCCCGCCCACGGGCTTCTGGGGGCCTTCTTTACCGCCACCAGCATGATCGGCTTCATCGCCGGGGCGGGCATCATCGTCCGCAACAGCATCATCCTCGTCGATTTCATCGAGCTGAAGCTGCGTGAGGGCATGCCCCTGGCCCTGGCCGTGGAAGAAGCGGGAGTGGTTCGCTTCCGCCCCATCCTCCTCACCGCCGCGGCTGTGATCGTGGGATCCCTGGTCATGCTGGCCGACCCCATCTTCCAGGGTCTTGCCATCAGCCTCATGGCCGGTTCGGTCGCAGCGACCTTGCTGTCGGTGCCTTCGATCCCCGTCCTCTACTACCTCGTCGCCCGCCGGGGCCGCGCCGCGGACCTGCAGCGCGAAGCCTCCATCCACGCCACCGAAGAATAGGAGTTCATTAATGAACGTCGATCGCATCGTCCACACCGTCGCTGGAACCTTCATCCTGGCCAGCCTGGCCCTGGCGAAGTTCCACAACCCCAACTGGATCTGGTTCACCGTCTTCGTGGGTGCCAACCTGCTCCAAAGCGGCCTCACCAAC
>CAITBU010000447.1 GCA_903890595.1 uncultured Holophagaceae bacterium
AGGTCACGGCGTCGTCCTCCAGCACCAGCCAGGTGCCCAGGCGGTTCTGCTTCAGTTGCCGCTCGAAGGCGTCTGCCGGGGTGGTCGGCCCCCGCATGCCCATGAAGCCCTCCGGTGGCCCGCCGGGTCGACCCTGGGCCACCAGGACTGCAGGCAGGGCAAGCAGGAGTGCAGCTCGGTGGCAGCGCATGGTCACCCCTTCGGCACGGTCAGGGTAGCCCACGACGCCGCCAGGGAAGGCTGTCCGCAGGCCTGGGCCAGGGAGGCAGCCCAGCCCGGCAGGCCCTTGGAGGGCATCCAGGCCATGGCCTCCCGCACCACCTGGTCCGCCTCCAGCGTGCGACCCAGGCGGAGGTCAGCCTCCACGATGGGCTTCAGCAGGGCGTCCCAGGTGTTCTTCAGGCTGTCCTGGCGACCCCCGTCCTCGCCGAGGATGATGATCTCCAGCTCCTGGTCTTTCTTCAGGTCCCAGCGTGGGCCCAGGACGTCCAGGATGCCGGTCCAGTCCTCCCGGGCACGGGCGTTCCGGGCATAGGCGGTGAACACGGACTCGGGGATGCCCCCTCGGTCACCGGGGAGCAGCACGAGGGAGTCCAGCAGGGGCCGCAGGGGACGACCCCCCGCAGCCTCGGCGAGGGTCTGCCAGAGCATCCAGTTGGTGAAGTGGCTAGGGTCCTGGCGCAGGGCCTCTTCCACCGTGGGCAGGCACTTCTGGGCGGAGCCCCGTAGCAGGGGCGAGGCTTGGCCGACCTCCTGGAAGGCGACGAATAATCCCGCACCGGTTAAACGCCAGTCGCCACTCTGGACATACCTGGTCAGCAGGGCCACAGCCCGGCCCCAGACCCGCTCATCCTCGGCTTCCGTCAGCGGCTTCTCAAAGTCAGCAGGGAGTGGGTTACCCTCGGCATCCTTCTTGGGGATCGTCTTGACCAGCCGGAACGTACGCCGAGTGGCAAGGCTGAGGTGTTTTTCCAGCAGCTGACGCAGGGCCTGCAGGTGGTCGGGGTGGCTGACCACGAAGGTTTCGAGCTCCTTGAGCTCGCCCCGAATGCCGTTGCCTTCTGCCAGATCCAGCAACTGCCTGGCCGTGGGCAGCGTCTTGCCGCTCCCCAGGACCCGGGCGCCAGGCCCCAGCAAGGCCCAGACAGGCTCGGGGCCCCAGCCTTGCTGGGCTCGCAGCTCAGCGGCCAGCGGAGTCTTCGGACCATGAGACTCCACCGGGAGTCCCAGCACCATGAGGTCCTCGTCCTGGTTGAGCAGGCCTCGGAAGCCAGCGATCCATTCCGCCTTGGGAGCATCCAGGAGGAGCCACGCCGCACCCTGCCCGCGCTTCAGTTTCTTGGCCAGCTGGGCGATGGTCTCGGGCGCCTTGGGGGGCTTGGACATGATGATGGTGCCCTGCCCCAGCAAGGCGCCAGAGAACAGCAGGGCGACCAGGAAGCGGCGCATCTCAGGACTCCGTCACGGACAGACCCCCAGGATACACTTGGCAGATGCTGGTCCTGGGCTTGGAATCCTCCTGCGACGACTGCTCCGCCGCCGTGGTGGAGGAGACGCCGGCAGGCCCTATCCTG
>CAITBU010000448.1 GCA_903890595.1 uncultured Holophagaceae bacterium
GCCCACGTAGGTGCGGCGATGGCCCCGGATCTCACTTTCGTCGTGGACGCCACCCAGGGAGATGCGGGAGTACTTGCGGCCGAGGGCGCGGGCGATGGACTTGCCGAGGCTGGTCTTGCCTACGCCTGGGGGGCCCACAAAGCAGAGGATGGTGCCCCGGAGATCGGGCTTGAGCTTGCGGACCGCCAGAAACTCCAGGATGCGGTCCTTGATCTTCTGGAGGCCGTAGTGGTCCTCATCCAGCACCGTCTTGGCTTTGACCAGGTCCAGGTTGTCCTCGGTGAGGCTGCCCCAGGGGAGCTCGGTCATCCACTCCAGGTAGGTCCGCGTCACGGCCGTCTCGCTGGAGTCCGGGTGCATGCGCTCGAGCTTCTTGAGGTTGCGCTCGATCTCGACGAGGGGCTCCTCGGGCACCTTCAGCTTGGCTAGTTTTTCCCGGAAGGCGGTTACTTCCTCAGCCAGCTCCGAGCCCTCGCCCAGCTCCTGCTGGATGGCCTTGAGCTGCTGGCGGAGGTAGTACTCCCGCTGGCTCTTATCCATCTCGCCACGGGCGTCCATGGTGATCTTCTGCTGGACCTCCAGCAGCTGGATCTCCCGCATGAGCAGCTCGTTGACCCGCTTGAGGCGGAGGCCCGGGTGGGCGATCTCCAGCACCTCTTGGGTCTGCTGCAGCTTCAGGTCCAGGTTGGAGGCCACCAGGTCCGCCAGGCGGCCCGGGTTGTCGAGGTTGCCGGCGATGACCAGCACCTCCTGGGGCAGGGTCTTGCCCAGGGCCACGGCCTTCTCCAGGGTCTGCTTGACGCTGCGCAGGAGGGCGTCCTGCTCCAGGTCCGGGGACTCCAGCTCGGGCTCGGTCAGGGGCTCCACCCGGGCCTTGAAGAGGTTCTCGGTCTCAGTGAAGTACTCCACCCGCACCCGCTGCAGACCCTGCACCAGGGCCCGGATGCGGCCGTCCGGCAGCTTCAGGACCCGCATGATGAGGGCAGCGGTGCCGACCTGGTACAGGTCCGAGGGCTTGGGGTTGTCCATCTCCACCTGCTTCTGCGAGAGCAGCAGGATCATGCGGTGCTCCACCAGGGCGGTGTCTATGGCCCGGATGGACTTCTCCCGGCTGATGCTGAGGGGGAGGATCACATAGGGATAGACCACCACGTCCCGGAGGGGCAGTACCGGCAGTTCTTCCGGCAACTTGGGCTGCTCGTCGGGCGGGGGGGGCAGGAGAATGTCGTCGGCCACGGTCAAACCTCGGGGGTCCAGTGTAGCCCTACTTGCGCCGTCCCTTCAGGCGGGGAGCCTCCCCCAGGGTCTCGGGCGGGAAGAGGGGCTGGAGGCGGGGCTCGGAGGGGTCTGCCGTGGGCGGCGGCGTGGGTGCCGGGGCCCAGCCCGGGGCCGTCTCCTTGTGCATGAGGCCCTCCAGGGCCTTCACGAAGTCCGGCAGGTCCTTGAAGTCTCGGTAGACGCTGGCGAAGCGCACATAGGCCACCTGGTCCATGCCCTTGAGCTCGTCCATGATCAGCTCACCCATCTCCCGGCTGCGGATCTCCCGCTCCGAGCGCTCCATGAGCCGGGCGTGAAGGTCCGTCACCAGGTCCTCGATGCGGGCCAGGGACACAGGCCGCTTCTGGCAGGCCAGCAGCAGGCCCTTCATGAGCTTTTGCCGCTCGAAGGGCTCCCGGCGACCATCCTTCTTCACGATCACCAGGGGCACCTCCTCCACCCGCTCATAGCTGGTGAAGCGGCGGGCGCAGGACAGGCACTCCCGGCGGCGCCGGATGGAGTCACCCTCCCGGGACTCCCGGGAGTCCACGACCTTGTCCTCAAGGTGTCCGCAGAGGGGACAGCGCACTGTTGCTCCTAGGCCTCGACGATGCGGGGCTCCATGACGGCCTCGCAGGTGACCGAGTTGGCCACAAAGCAGTACTTGTGGGCTTTTTCGAAGAGCTCCTCCACCTTGGCCTTGCTGGTGCCCGGGGCCACACGGATGACGGGGCGCAGGATGACCTTGGTGATGCGGGTGACCTTGTCCACGGTGTCCAGGATGGCCTCCGCGTGGTCCTCGTAGGCCTTCACCTCGAGCTTGGACTTGGCGCAGAGGGCCAGGAACGTGAGCATGTGGCAGGTGGCCAGGGCCGAGCCCAGCAGGTCTTCCGGGTTCCAGCGGGTGGGGTCGCCGGCGTATTCGGGCGCGCTGCTGACGGCCAACGGATGCTTGCCAGGGTTGGTGACCGTGGCATTGCGGTTGTAGGCGCTGTCCAGGGTGTTGCCGGTCCAGGTGAGGGTGAGGGGATAGCTGTGGGCCATGGGCGCTCCTCGGGAAGTCCGCTCCCAGGATGCCACAGGCCTGCATGCTAGCCTGGACCAGCCTTTGCGGAGCCCCCATGCGCAAGCTGCTTCCCCTCGCCCTGGCCCTTCTGGCCTGGCCCGTCCAGGCCCAGTTCTGGAGTGAGCTGGCCAATCCCAAGGTGGAGGTTGTGCTCGTCCATCCCCCAGGGTTGGGGCTCAAGGTGGACCGGCTGGCCTTTGCGCCGGCCCGCGATCTGAACTCCCGGGAGCTGGCCGACATCCTGACCGCCGAGCTGGTGCAGGGCCGCAAGGTTGAGGTGGTGGACCGGGCCAACCTGGAGGCCGTGCTCCGGGAGCAGGAGCTGGGCGCCAGTGGCCATGTGGATCCCGCCACCGTCGCGACCCTGGGCAAGCTGCTGGGCCCCAGCGTGCTGGTGATCGTCAACGTGAACCGCTCGGAGCTGAGCCGCAACCAGTCCAGCAAGGAAGAGTGGATCACCGACTCCAAGACCAAGAAGGATGTGCTCCGGATCAGGCGCACCAGCATCACCAGCCTGGACTTCAGTGCCACCGTGCAGGCAGTGGACCTCAGCACCGGGCGCGTGTTTGGCGCCCAGCGCCTGGAGGACACGCCCAGCCTGAACAAGGTCTCCTACGATGGTTTTCCTGCCTACCCCAAGGATTCCGATGTGCGCCGAATGGCCTTCGAAACCGCCAAGGTCAAGGTGCTTCGGATGCTGTTGTCCTGGAACGAGACGCGCAAGCTGACCTTCTTTGACGACGAGGTCTTCGGGATGGACAAGGCGCACGACCTGCTGCTGGACAGGGATGTGCCCGGCGCCCTGGCCTTGGCCAAGAAGGGGCTCGAGCAGTCCCTGCAGGACAAGGGACAGAAGCCCAAGTTCTACCCCAGGACCCAGTACAACGTCGGGATCATCCACTTCATCCTGGGCCGCTACGAGGAGGCCCTCCCCTTCCTCCGAGTGGCGCTGGACATGCAGTCCGACGCCAGCATCTTTCAAGACGCCCTGCGGGAGTGCCAAGAGGCCATCGCCCTGCAGGCGGCCCTCCGCCAAACCGAGACTGTCTCGAGGCCGGCGCCCCGGACCCAGCCCAAGCCCGAGGTCCCAACCACCAGCGCCCCCGGCAAGCCCAGCCCCGAGGAGCGTCTGCAGAAGATCCAGGACCTCTACAAGCGGGGCTTGTTGGAGAAAAAGGACTTCGAGGCCAAGAAGGCAGAGATCCTGAAGGAGTTGTAGGCACAACGGGGGGATAATCGGGGTTCTGCCTTTCGGAGCCCCATGCCCACGCCCGCCCGCATCCATGTCGCCCACGCCCTGCATGAGGTCTTCGGAGAAGGCGGCCGGGTGCCGGATGTCTGGGACCGGGGCCTGGGCGAGGACGCCACCCTGGCCCAGGCCCTCCTGGGCCTCTGCCTGCGCCGCTGGGGCCGCCTCCAGGCCTGGGTGAAGCCCAACCTCAAGGACTCGGCCCGGGGCATCCCCCTGGGCACCCGGGTGGCCCTGGCCATGGGTCTGGCGCAGCTGGCCTGGCTGCCCGGGGTGAGCGACCACGCCGCCGTGAACGAGTCTGTCGAGCTGGCGGGGGACCGGGAGCTGGGCTTCGTCCCCCACAAAGGCCTGGTGAACGCCATCCTGCGCCGGGCCGCCAAGGACCGGGTGGCCCTGGCCGCCGCCCTGGACGCCCTGCCCCCTGCCCTGGACCGGGCCCCGGCGGTGGAGCGGGCCCTGCAGGCCGCCCTGGCCCCCCACGGGGCCGAGGGGGAGCTCGAGGTGCTGTGGCAGAAGCTCCAGCAGCCCCCTCGCCCCGCCTTTCGCCAGCTCATGGGCCCCCTGCCGGAAGGCCTGGTGGACGATCCCGACCTGGCGGGCTGCCTGCGGCTCGAAGAGGGCGCCTCCTTCCCCCGGACCTGGCTCGAGTCCGGGTCAGGCATGGTCCAGGACCGCAGCTCCCAGGCCCTGCTGGCCTACGAGTGGGACCAGCCCGTGACCCGCATCCTCGATGCCTGCGCCGCCCCCGGTGGCAAGACCACGGCCCTGGCCATCCGCCACTCGGAGGCCGACATCACGGCCCTGGAGGTCCATCCCCGCCGGGCCGCCCGCCTGCGCCAGACCCTCCGGCAGCGGGCGCTGAAGGTGCGGGTGATCCAGGCTGATGCGGCGGAGTGGCTGGAGGCCCACGAAGGGACCTTCGACCTCATCCTGCTGGACGCCCCCTGCAGCGGCAGTGGCACCCTCCAGAAGCACCCGGAGTGGCCCTGGATCGCCCATGACGAGCTGCCCCGCCTCACGGACCTGCAGCACCGCCTGCTGGCCGCCGCCGCCGAGCGCCTGGCCCCCGGTGGCCTGCTCATCTACGCCGTGTGCTCCTGGCTGCCCGAGGAGGGGTTGGCCCATTCGGAGTGGCTCGCCACGGCTCGGCCGGACCTGCGTCCGGCTGAGGTCTGGCCTGCGGCCATGTTGGCTGCTTCGGAGGCTGCTGTGGGTGCCACGGCCTTCTTCCGCCCCCACCCCCTCCGGTGGGAGGGGGAAGGGTTTCAGGCCTTTGCGGTGATGGCGGGGCCTCGCTGAGCGCGGTGGACCGGAACGCCCGGGACCCTGTTACCAGGTGAAGTCTTGGGTCTTGGTCGTGCCGGCAACACCCATCACGATGTTGTCGAATTGCTGGGAGGGGGTGGTCCCGGGATTGGCGACAACGCGGCTGAGGGTAATCCCTGCGGGCAGGGTGACCGTGTAGGAACCATCTGACTTGGTGCGGGTATTGACCAGCTTGAAGTTGCTACCGGTGCCACCATACCGGACCTGGACCATGATGTTGGGCCTTCCCTGGGGCGGCGTGCTCGTGTCCCAGACATACCCCGTCAGGATGGCCCCATCGGGGAGGGTGATGGTCCCCAGGTCCAGGCTGGGGGCCGAGGGGTTAGGTGAAACAAGGTTCGCAGCAACATTGATGGCAACAGGGGCTCCGGGCTGGGGCCCGTTATAGGCAGAGGAGCCGAAGAACTCGTTGGTGTAGATCGAGAAGCCCAACTTCACGGTCTGGGCGGGGGTTGTTGTGTACATTTCCAGGATGCCTTCAGAGTTGGAGATCTCCTGGCTCAGTCCGCTCAGATCGAGGGTCTTGTAGAGGTCGCCCCTGGCCTGGCTGATGGGATGGTTGCCCGAGTCCACCAGCTTCAGGGTGATCTTGCCCACAGAGGCGCTAAAGTTCTGAACCACATCGGCGACACCTGCGTTGAGTAGGGTCGCTGACTGGCCCCGGCAGAGGGCATTGTAGTTGCCGGGTTGGAGCCACAGGCGGTACTGACCGTCCACATCGGTCCGGGTGCTCTCGGCTCCCGGCGTATTCAGGCCCGCGGTTGCGTCCTGAAAGCGGACTGGGATGCCAACCACCGGTGAGCCACCGCTGTTCGTTAACACGGTGCCCGAGATCTTGTGGCCCGGCCACAGCCTCATGCTGCCCGACTGGGTGACTCCTGCTGTCACGGTGATCTTGGTGGCCTGGGTGCTGTTTTTGCCACCACCGGTACCCACAGGGGGGGTGTCCATGAAGTTGGCAGAGCCATAGGGCACATAGCGGGTCTTGTTGCGGACGCTCACGTAGTAGGTCCCTGGGGCCACATTGAAGACGAAGGTACCGTCGGGGCCAGTGCTGGCAGAAGCAAGGGTCTGGCCCGAGGCGAAATCGCAGAGGGCGATCTGCATGCCGGGGAGGGGCACATCGGTTGGATTGGCCATGCCCGTGAGGCTCCCAGCCAACCGTCCACCCGCAATCAGGGCGAAGTCCTTGGTAAGCATGGCATCGCTCACTGTGACCTTCCCGGCCTTGAACTGGCTGGAGACGGGCCCAGTGGCGGACCACCAGCCACTGGCGGCAAAGCTGGCGGTGCCCAGGTTCATGGCGCCGACGACATAGTCTCCGGCGGGCACCCGGACCGTATAGGTGCCATCTGCTGCGGTCTGCGTGACGCCCATGAGGGTGAGGCCGCCAAAGCTGCAGACCCCTACGCCAATCCCTGCCAGGGGCTCACCCGCCAGGTTCTTCACGGTGCCGGTGATGCCGAAGGGGGCGGCCAGGTTGGCCAGGGCGTTCTTCGATTCTTCATCTTGCGTCATGGCGATCTGAAGGGCCGTCAACATGGCGGAGGTTGTGAGTGCCGAGCTGGGGACGTTGCCCATGTTGCTGTACACGGTTCCCTGGATGGCGAGAACTGCGCCGTTGCCAAGGGACGCAAGGGTGCCTCCCCCGGTTGTGATGGAGGTCGTAACGAGACCAAAGGTTGCATGGGTGTAAGGATCGATGTTGTTGGCGGTGGTGCTGGTGACAAAGCTCAGGAGCGTAAAGGTGGGGGTGCTCCCATTGGCGGGGATCAGGGCCTGGACGGCGTGGCTGGGCCCAGGAACGAAGCCCGCTGGGGCCTGAAGGCTGTAGCTGCCGCTGGCATCCGTGAGGCAGGTGGCGATGACAGCCCCCACCTGGAGGCCAGC
>CAITBU010000449.1 GCA_903890595.1 uncultured Holophagaceae bacterium
ACGGACAGCAGCGCCGCCTCGATGAGGAACTGCAGCATCACGTCCCGGCGCTTGGCACCCACGGCCTTGCGGATGCCGATCTCGCGGGTGCGCTCGGTGACGCTCACCAGCATGATGTTCATGATGCCGATGCCGCCCACCAGCAGGGCGATGGACACCATCCCGCCGGCCACGGAGGTGATGATGCCGGTGATGCTGCCGATGATGGAGGCGAACTGTTTCGGGCTGAAGACCTTGAAGCCCTCCTGCTCCTTGGGCTTGAGCCCCTTGATGCGGCGCAGGGCATCACCCACCAGGTCGGCGCCGTCGTCAGCACTGATCTTGGGGTCGATGCGCACCTGAAAGAACAGCTGGCGGCGCTGCTGGTCCGTGAGCAGGGCCAGGCCCGTGGTGAGGGGGATGATCACGTTGCTGTCGGGGTCGCTGCCCAGGGTGGTACCCCGCTCCTCCAGGACGCCGATGATCTCCAGGCTGAGGGTGGGCGTCTGCATGAGCTTGCCGATGGGATTGCCCCGGATATCGAGCTTCTCGAGGACCTTGGGGCCGATGATGGCCACCTTGTTGCCCAGCCGTAGGTCGCTGGCCACGAAGTTGCGGCCCATCTGGAGGGCGACGTCGTTCAGCTCCAGGTAGCTGTCGTCGGTCATGACGATGCTGGTGCTGGTGGTCCGACCGTTGGCCTTCAGCTCGGTGCTGGAGATGGACAGAGGCGTCACCTGGGTGACCTGGGGGACGGCCCGCTGCAGGGCCTTCAGGTCGTCCTGGGTGAGGTCCCGATTCTTCACCTTCACGTACTGGTCGAAGGGGATGTCCTGGGGCATGAGGGGCCGCACGAAGAGGGTCTGGCTACCGGCCCGCTCGATCTGCTTGAGGACGCTGCGCTCGAGGCCCTGCACCAGGCTCACCACGATGATCACGGCGGCCACGCCGATGATGATGCCGAGGGCGGTGAGGATGGACCGCAGCTTATTGGCCCGCAGGGCCTTCAGGGCAGCCTGGAAGGGCTCTGCGGTACCCATCACGGCTTGGCGCCCTTCTTCTTCCGGGCATCCTGCTCGACCTGCGTGTCGGACTTCACCTTCAGCTTTGCCGAGGCGCGGTCCTTCAGCTCCTTGAGCTTGCGGATGGGCCCGGTGAGCACGGTCTCGCCCTCGGCCAGGCCTTCCTTGACCTCATAGAACTGGGTGTTGGCGATGCCCGTGCGCAGGGACCGCTCCGAAACCCGGCCCTCCTTGTGGACCATGACCACGCTACGGTTCTCCGGGCTGAGGAGGCCCTTCTTCTGGGCATCCTCCAGCGTGCCTTCCCGTTCCAGCACGGACTGCAGGGGTACCCGCACAACGCCCTTGGCTTCGGCGGTGAGCACCACGGCCCGGGCGCTCATGCCGGGGCGCAGCCGGCCGATGTCCTCGGTGGCCATGTCGAGGGCCACCTTGACCCGGTACATGTTGGAGTCCTGGCCGATCTTCTCGGCGGCGGTGGCGATCTCCCGGACCTTGCCCTGGAAGACCTTGCCAGGGAAGGACTCCACGGAGACCTGGGCGGGCTGCTGGAGCTTGAGGCGCACCACCTCGCTCTCATTGACCTTGATCTCGGCGATGAGGTCGCTCATGTCGGAGATGACCATGAGTACGGCCCCGGGCAGGTTGCTCATGCCGGGGATGGCCGTCTCGCCCCGCTCGGCCTTGAGGCCCGTGACCCGCCCTGCGATGGGGGCCACCAGGACGGACTTGCTGAGGGCGTCCCGCATGGAGGCCACATTGGCCTTGCCCTGCAGGATGGCGGACTGGGCGGTCTGGAAGCTGAGCTCGGCGCTGTCCCGATTGAGGCGGGCCTGGCGGAAGTCTTCCTCAGAGATGAGGCCCTGGCTGAAGAGGGACTCCATGCGCTTGAAGGTGTCCCGGAGCTTGGTCTGGCCAGCCTCCAGGCGGGCGGCATCCTTGGTCTGGCCCGCCAGGGCGGCTTCGGCCTGGACGAGGCCCTGCTTGAGACGCTCCTGGTCGATGGTCACCAGCAGGTCGCCGGCCTTCACGTCCTGGCCATCCTTCACGTGCAGGGCCTTGATCTCGCCCATGACGGAGGTGCCCACGTTGATGCGCATCATGGCCTGGATCTCGCCGCTGGCCACGATGGTCTCGCGGATGTCACCCTTGCCCACCGCATCCCAGGCAAAGGCGCTGTCCTCGTCCCGGGCACCGCCGAAGGTGACGCCGAGCACCAGCAGCAGAACCAGGGCCACCCCGCCGGCGATGAGGAAACGGGTCTTCGACGAGGCCATCTACTTGGCCCCCATCAGCCGCAGGCCGAGGCCCGCCACCAGAGGCAGGAACACGCAGATCACCGCACCGGCTGTCTTCATGCGGAGCAGGTGGCGCAGAGCCAGGAAAGCCAGCCCAGCCTCCGCCAGGTAGAAGAGGTCCAGGCCGTAGAGGAGGGCCTGGAGCTTGAGGCCGTCCACGTGGACGAAGTAGCCCAGCGAGGTGGGTGCCACTTTGTCCGGGGTGAGGCCGCCGATGGGGCGCACCAGGCAGATGATGGCGATGAGCAGCATGCCGGGCAGCTTCACTAGACCGGGGACCACTGCCGCTGTGAAGGCCTGGGTGTAGGTGGGGGCCGGTCCTTCGGGCAGGGCCTTGCCGATGAGCCAGTAGAAGAGGCCCACCAGGGCCAGGCCGACGGGGGTGCCGAAGATCACGCCCAGGGCGCTGAAGGGCAGGATGAACTTCTTCTGCATGTCGATGATGGTGTCGATCTGGGCCGAGGTGATCTGGGGGTTGCGCTCCAGGATGGGGCGCAGCATCTCGTCGGCATCCACCTTCAGGGCCCAGACCAGGGTGAGGGCCATGGCAGCCACGAGGATGGTGCCCAGGGCCCAGCCCCAGGTCGGGGTCTGGTTGAGCCGGCGGAACAGCGCCACGGGATCGGTGAACACCCCAGCGATCTGTTCCAGGATGCCGGGAGCCTTGGGCTTGGGGGCCTCGGGCTGTTCATTGAAGAGCGTTTCGGGCTGCTCGGTCATGTCAAGGACCTCCTTCGAGGGATCTCGGCACTTTATCGCACCGGGACCGCTCCGGCCAGACAGGGGAACCGGGGCCACCCACGGAAGGCCGGGCTCTGCCTGCTACGCTGGGACCGCTGCACCACCCCGGAGTGCCTCCCATGTCCGCGCTGGATCGACTCGCTGAACGCCAGCTGGTGCTGGTGACCGGGAAGGGTGGCACGGGCAAGACCACCCTGGCGGCGGTGCTGGGTCACCTGCTCGCGGCGCAGGGCCGGCGGGTGCTGCTGCTGGAGGTGGAGTCCCGGGAGAGCCTGCACCAGGCCCTGGGGGCCGAGCCCTCCGGCGGTGCGGTGGTCCAGGCCGGTCCCCGCCTCTGGTTTCAGAACCTGCGCCCCCAGGCCGTCATCGAGGAGCTGGTGCAGGAGAAGCTCCCCATCGCCTACCTGGCCCGCCGGATCACCGAGAGCCCGGCCTTCCACCAGTTCGTGGAGGGGGCCCCGGGCCTGAAGGAGACGGCCCTGCTGGGACACGCTTACCGGGTGCTGCACGGCCTGCAGCGGCCCGAAGTGGATGTGGTCATCGTGGACGCTCCGGCCACGGGTCATGGCGCCAGCCTGCTGGCGGCCCCGGGCCTCATGGCTCAGGCCGCCGAGGGGGGGCAGCTGGGGGACATGGCCAGGGACCTGGCGGCCTACCTGGCGGATGCGTCCCGCTGCGGCTTGGTGGTGACCACCCAGGCGGAGGAGCTGCCCGTCCAGGAGACCCTGGAGCTGCTCCAGTCGCTCGCCACCCGCCTGGACCTGCGGCCCGACCTGGTGGTGGTGAACGGCCTCTACCCGGCCGTCCCCGAGGCGGGCCCGCGGGGTGCCTGGGCCGACCTCCTCCGGGCCCGCCACCGGATGAACCAGGCCGAGCGGGCCCGCCTCGCCCGGTCCTGGGACGGGCCCCTGCTGGACCTGCCGCTCCTGCCCCTGGAGCGGGGGCCGGCCTTGGTGGCGGCCCTGGCCGAGGCCTTGCGGGGAGCGGCCCGATGACGAACACGCTGCTCCAGGGCCACCTGATTGTGGTGGTGGGCGCAGGGGGCGTCGGCAAGACCACCCTGGCGGCGGCCTTGGCCGTGCGGTCGGCCCAGGAAGGGCGGCGCACCCTGGTGATGACCTTCGACCCCTCCCTGCGCCTGAAGGACGCCCTGGGGGTGGGCGAGGCC
>CAITBU010000450.1 GCA_903890595.1 uncultured Holophagaceae bacterium
CTAATCCGTGGCGAAGGGCAGCAGGGCGATGTTGCGGGCCCGCTTGATGGCTTCCACGAGCTCACGCTGGTGGACAGCACACACGCCGCTGGTGCGGCGGGGGAGCACCTTGCCGCGCTCCGGGGTGAAGGCCTGGAGGGTCTTCACGTCCTTGTAGTCGATCATGAGGGACTTCTCGACGCAGAACTTACAGAACTTGGCGCGTCGTCCCCCAAAAGCCTTCTTCTTCTTGGGCTTGCCCTTCTTGGCATCGGCGCGGCGCTTCATCCCATCACCTCTTCTCGGCAATCGGCTGCGCCGATTCCGAGGACGCTGTTGCGGACCTCGATGTTCATCCCATCACCTCTTCAGCGGAACGTTCCTTGATCCCGGCCTGGGCCTTGCGCTTGGCTTCGCGCTCGATGCGCTGCTTGGTGCGGCCGGCGGCCTTTTCAGCCACGTCCATGCGGACGCTCATGTACTTGATCACCGCATCGTTGTTGCGGAAGCGGCGCTCCAGCTCAGCGATGAGCGTGGGCCCGGCATTCAGCTCGAACAGGGTGAAGTACCCTTCGCTGAACTTCTGGACTTCGTAGGCCAGCTTCTTGCGGCCCCACTTGTCGGTCTTGAGCAGCTCGCCACCCTGCTCGGCAATAATCCCCTCGTACTGCTTGACGAGCTCATCAGCCTGTTCGTCAGTCAGCGTGGGGGAGGCGATGAAGATGGTCTCATAGCGACGCATCGTTCCTCCTTGTGGATGTGAAGCCCCCATGGATTCCGGGAGCAAGGAAGAGCCCTCCAGCGGAGGACGCGAAGGACCAGTTTCCCTCGAAAAGCCCCAGAGATCAATGAAAAGTCCTTAGTCTGCCGGGGAGACAGGAGGGGTGGCAGCCTCCGGTGCCGGGGGCAGTCCCCAGAACGACGCAGCGTTGACCTGGTTGCCGAGCCCATCCAGGGCCTCCGCAGCGCCGAGGAGCTCCAGGAAGCGGGCGAAGGGCGCGTCCAGGCGGCCGATGGCTTCCCACTCGGGTTCGGTCCAGGGCTCCAGCACGAAGTCCACCAGGGGGCGCTGGAAGGGGCCGATGCCCAGGCGCAGACGGGCGATGTCCGGAGTACCCAGGCAGTCAAAGACCGAGCGCAGGCCGTTGTGGCCACCATCCGAGCCGTTCAGCCGGAAGCGTCCGGTCCCCAGGGGCAGGTCCTTGTCGTCGTGGAGCAGGAGCATCCGCCGGGGGTAGAGGCCAGCGGCCTCCGCCTGGGCGCAGGCCTCGCCCGAGAGGTTCATGTAGGTGCTCGGCACCAGCGCCTGCAGGTTCGGCGCCAGCGGGTAGAGGGTGCCGGAGGAGAACCGCTTGCGGGGGCCCGGCGTCAGGTTTCGGTCCGCCATCCAGCGCTGAAGCAGCAGTCGCCCGAGGTTGTGGCGGGTGTCCTGGTATTCAGGGCCAGGGTTGCCTAGAGGTACGAGAGTCCACATGGGTTTTTAAGCTATCAGCTGTCGGCTATCAGCTGTCAGCCAAAGCAAAGCGGGCGCCTTTCGGCGCCCGCTGCTGATAGCCGATAGCTGACAGCTGATAGCTACTTCTTGTCTTCCTTCTTGCCCTTCTTGGCCACTTCGGGCTCGGCGGCGGCGGGGACGGCGAGCTCTTCCTCGGCGGCCTTGCCACGCACGGAGCAGACCACCTGGTGGGCGTCGCCGGTGATGAGCACGTTGGTGCCGAGGTCGATCTGCTCGAAGCGGACGCTGTCACCCACGGCCAGGTTGGTGATGTCCACGTCGATGTGGGCGGGGATGAAGGTGGGCAGGCACTCGATCTCGATCTCGCGGTGAGCGAAGTCGAGGACGCCGCCCATGGCCTTGACGCCGATGGAGGTACCCACCAGGCGAACCGGCACCTTGACGCGCACCTTGAGGGCCATGTCGACGCGCATGAAGTCCACGTGGCGCAGGCGGGAGGTGATGGGGTCGCGCTGCAGGTCCTTGATGATGACGTGGCGCTTGATGTCAGTGCCCTCGCGCTGGAGGAACATGACGGAGTTCATGCCGGTGTCGCTGGCCAGCACGCGGGCCACGGCCTTGGGGCTGATGGCGATGGCCACCGGGGGCTCGTTGAGGCCGTAGACGACGGCGGGGATCATGCCGCTCTTCTTGAGGTCGCGCACAGCGGCCTTGCCAAAGGTCTCGCGCTTGGGAACGATCAGGACTTCAGTACTCATGGGTTCCTCCTACCTGGCAGCGGACGCTGCCCTCTCGTTGGGGTGGGTCCGGGCGGACCGTACGGGCTGCCCCCGATGGGACGCCGAACCTCTGATTGTGCCTGAAATGGCCCGAAGATCAAGGCGGATCCTCCAGATGGGCGAAGGCGGCGGGCTGGTCGGGGCCAAGGTTGCGTGTTCTGACTCGGATCCGCCGTGGCAGACTGGTGGGCTGGAGAACCGCATGACCAAGATCAGCCGCGCCGCCCTGTTCGAAGCCCTGAACGCCTACACGGTTCCGGGCACCGAGAGCACCCTCATGGCCCTCAAGGCCGTCCGGGGCATCGATGTCACCGAGGACCGGGTGACCGTGCTGCTGCAGCTGGCGGAGAGCTTCCAGGACCGCGTCCAGGCCATGAAGCAGGCCCTGGAGGTACTGCTCCTGGCCCAGCCCGGTGTGGCCGGGGTGGACATCGAGGTGGGCTGGGAGAAGGCCCCCCAGGTGGAGTTCAAGAACCTGATCCCCGGCATCAAGCGCTGCGTGGTGGTGGGCTCGGGCAAGGGCGGGGTCGGCAAGAGCACCGTCACGGTGAACCTGGCGGTGGCCATGGCCGAAAAGGGCCTCAAGGTGGGCCTGCTGGACTCTGATATCTACGGCCCTTCCATCCCCATGATGCTGGGCCTCAAGGACTCGCCCCTGGCGACGCCCGACGGCCAGATCATGCCCCTGGAGGCCTTCGGCGTGAAGGTCATGTCCATGGGTGTGCTCATCGAGGAGGACCGTCCGATCATCTGGCGCGGCGCCATGCTCAACAAGGCCCTTCAGCAGTTCCTCAAGGACGTGGCCTGGGGCGACCTGGACGTGCTCCTCATCGACCTGCCGCCGGGCACTGGAGACGTGCAGCTGACCCTCATCCAGAACGCCCAGGTGGACGGAGCCGTCATCGTCAGCACACCGCAGGACGTGGCGTTCCTGGATGCCAAGAAGGCCATCGGGATGTTCTCCACGGTGAAGGTCCCCATCCTGGGCGTCATCGAGAACATGAGCAGCTTCCTCTGCCCCGGCTGCGGCCAGGAGACCCAGATCTTCGGCCACGGTGGCGTGAAGGCTGCGGCCGCCCGCATGAGCCTGCCCTTCCTGGGCGAGGTCCCCATCGATCTGGCCATCCGCATGGGCGGCGACAGCGGCAAGCCCCTGGTGGCCGAGCACCCGGCCAGCCCCCAGACCCAGTCCTTCAAGGCCATGGCCGACACCCTTGTCCAGGCCCTGGGCCTCTAGCTTTTCCCCGGGCCGGGTACACTGAAACATGCCCAAACCGCACCTTCCAGAGACCCTTGCGCCGGATCTCCTGGAGCGTCTGCGCACCCGCTTCCATCCCTGGGAGCTGATCCGGGACTGGGGCCTCACCTTGGATAGCGTGGAGCCCGGTCGGGCCGTCATGCGCCTGGTGCCCAGCCGCTGCGTGGTTAACGGGCCCCGGGGCAACGTGAACGGCGGCGTGCTGGCCTCCATGGCAGACCTCACGGGAGCCGTGGCCGTGAGCACCGCTTTCGACGGGGCCATGCCCTTTGCCACCTCTGATCTGCACATCCGCTACCTGGAGCCGGCCCGGGGCGAGGTCTTGGCCGATGCCTCCATCCTTCGCTTCTCCGGGCGGGGTGCCATCGTGGAGTGCCGCCTCACCGTGGGGGATCGCCTGGTGGCCCTCTGCACCGCCAACTTCGCCATCCGTCAGGGCCTGGGGGGCTGACATGCGGCTGAACCATCCCTTTCCCCAACCGCCGGGCAGCGGCCATGCCGACGCCCCCCTCCAGCGCCTGCGCTATGCCCTCGTTCTGCTGGCCGTGGTCATCCTGGCGGGCGCCCTGGGCTACCACTACCTGTCCCGTCTGGGGACGCTGGACAGCTTCTACATGGCCATCACCACTCTCTTCACGGTGGGCTTCCGGGAGCTGGGCGAGGTGACCGCCCGCACCAAGCTGTTCACGATCTTTTACCTCATCATCGGCCTGGGCGTGGCCACCTACGCCCTGTCGAACCTCACCGCCCTGCTCCTCGAGGGCGATCTCCGGGGCTACCTCATGGAGCGGCGCATGCAGAAGCAGCTAGACGGCCTCAAGAACCACGTCATCGTCTGCGGCTTCGGGAAGATGGGCTTCCAGGCCGCCTGGGAGCTGAAGAAGGCCGGCATCCCCTTCGTCATCATCGAGCAGGACGAGACCAAAGGCCGCAGTCCCCGCTTTGCCGGGGAGCTGATCCTCTACGGCAATGCCATGGACGACCTCGTCCTGGAGCGGGCCGGTGTGCGGCACGCCCGGGGCCTGATCACCGCCCTCACCACGGACGCCGACAACGTGCTGGTCACCCTCACGGTGAAGCAGATCCGCCCTGACCTGCCGGTGGTGGCTCGCAGCGCAAAGCTGGGCACCGAGCGCCAGCTCAAGGCGGCTGGGGCCGACCACATCGTCAGCCCCTACGAGATCGGCGGCAGGCGCATGGCGGGCCTCCTGCTGAAGCCCGAGATGATGAACTTCTTCGATATCGTCCTGCAGCAGGAACAGCTGGAGCTGGGTCTGGAGCGCATCGCCATCGCTCCGTCCTCGCCCCTGGTTGGCCAGTCCCTGAGGGAGGCGCGACTTCGCCACGCCACGGGAGCGCTGCTGGTGGGCCTGGTGCACCCGGGTGCAGGGCTCCGCTTCAACCCGGCTGGTGACGAACGCTTTCAGGCTGGGGACGAGCTCTTGATCATGGGCCCCACCGAGGCCCTGGAGATCCTCCAGCGACTGGCCGCCGGCAAGGTCTAGCGGGAGGCCAGCTGCTTCAGGGGCGCTTCGCCGGGGCAGGTTCCGCAGCGGCTGCGGCTGGCGGTGCGGGGCGTGCTACGGTGCCGTGGGGCAGGCGGCCGGGCATGTTGAGCAGTTCCCAGGCCGTAACGGCCATGGCCTGTGCGCCCTGGATCAGCTGGTCCGGCTTGAGGTGGTCGGCATAGTCCATCTGGGAGTGGTGGGTGCCCTCGAAGTAGTCCACGGGCTCCTGGATGGCGGCGAAGGCCGGCACGCCCGCCCGGTCGAAGGAGGCGTGGTCCGTGCCGTTCATGGTGCGCAAGGACAGCTCCCGCACCCCCAGGTCATTGAGGGGAGCAATGGCCTGCGCCATGAGGCCCCGGCAGTTCTCCCGGCCCTGGAGGTCGAAGCCCTTCACCATGCCCGTGCCCATGTCGTGGACCAGGACGGCCTGGACAGCGTCCAGCTCAGCCTTGTGAGCCTCTACGTAGGCCCGGGAGCCTAGCAGGCCCTGCTCCTCACCGCTCCACAGGATGATGCGGAGCGTGCGCCGGGGCTTGAGGCCCGTGGCCTTCAGCACCCGCAGCGTCTCCAGGGCGATGGCGCAGCCCGTGGCGTTGTCCGTGGCGCCCGTGCCCAGGTCCCAGCTGTCCAGGTGGCCGCCAAGGATGACGAGTTCGTTGGCCAGGTCCGTGCCGGGGAGGTCGGCGATGACGTTGTGGGCCTGGACCGGCTGGGCCGAGAAGGTGCCGCCCAGGGACAGCTCGAGCTTCACAGGCTCCTTGCGGGCCACCAGGCGCAGGAGCATCCGGTAGGGCTCCTGGGGCAGGTAGGCCGAGGGGACGGTGGCCCGCTTGGGGTCCCGCCCAGCACCGGCCGTGGTGAAGCTGAGGCCGTTCTTCCGGCCCGACATCATGAGCACCGCCAGGGTCCCTTCATCCAGCAGGAAG
>CAITBU010000451.1 GCA_903890595.1 uncultured Holophagaceae bacterium
GGCGCGCGCCCTGGCCTCGGGGGAGCGCATCACCGAGCCCATGGCCATCCAGGCCGCGGTCCTGGCCCCGGACGGAACCTACGAGCCCGTGGCGGAGTTCGTGCTGGAGCTGAGCCTGAAGCGGAAAGCGACCTAGCGGAGGTCCAGGTCGAAGGGCATGCGGGCGTAGGTCCCGTGGGGATCGTTGAGGGCCGACAGGCGCTCGAACTGCCCCTTGAGGCTCTCCGTCAGCACGTCTACGGGACCGGGCTTGGCGAGCTTGCGGGGCTTGCTCTGGCCGATGCTCTTGAGGATCTCCTTGAAAGCGTCAGGCTCCCGCTCGGGGCCCTGCACGGTGTAGTCGCCTTCGGCCTTGGCCAGCTTGGCGGCGTGCTTGACCGCGTCGCTCAGGCCACCGATCTCGTCCACCAGGCCCAGCTTGAGGGCTTCGCGGCCGGACCAGACGCGGCCCTGGGCGATCTCCTGCACCGCCTCCTTCTTGAGCTTGCGGCTATCGGCGACCTTGGTGATGAACTGGTCGTAGATGTGGTCCACCAGGGCCTGGATGCGCTTCAGCTCCAGCTCGTTCTTGGGCCGGGCCATGGACATGGGGTTGGCCAGCTTGGCGGTCTGCACGCTGTCCCAGGTGATGCCGTGCTCGTTGGCCAGCTTCTTCACATTGGGGAGCAGCCCGAAGACGCCGATGGAGCCGGTGATGGTGGTGGGCTCGGCAAAGATGCGGTCGCCGTAGGTGCTGATCCAGTAGCCGCCGGAGGCCGCCAGGTGGCCCATGGAGATCACCACGGGCTTGGTCTTCCGGGTGACCACCACCTCCCGCTGGATGAGCTCGGAAGCTGATGCGCTGCCACCGGGGCTGTTCACTCGCAGGACCACGGCCTTGATGCGATCGTCCATGCGCAGGCGGCGCAGCTCGCGGCTGAGGCGCTCACCACCGACCTGGTTACCCTTCCCTTCGCCGTCCACGATCTCGCCCTCGGCCACGACCACCGCAATGCGGGCGCCGCCGGTCTTGGCCTCACCGGGAATGCCGGCGTAGGTGGCCAAGGTGATCTGGGGGAAGTCCTTGTCCTTGGGCTGCTTGCCCGCCAGCTTTTTGAGCTCGTCCAGCACCTCGTCGTAGGGCGCAATGCGGTCCACCAGGCCCAGGCGCTTGGCCTCGTTAGCCTCCAGCAAGCCCTGCTCATCGGCGATGGTCTGCAGCTCGCCCGGGGTCTTCTTCCGGTCCGCCGCCACGGTCTCCTTCCAGTCGCTCCACAGATCGTCCAGCAGCTTCTGGATCTGCTCGCGGTTGGCGTCGCTCATGCGGTCGAGGATGAAGGGCTCCACGGCGCTCTTGAACTTGCCGACGCGGGTGACCTGCACCTCGACGCCATACTTCTTGAAGGCCTCGCCGTAGAACATGGGCTCGCTGGCCAGGCCGTTGAGCTCCATCTCGCCGAAGGGGTTGATGATCACCGTGGTGGCACCCGCCGCCAGGTAGTAGTCCCGCTTGCTCCAGCCCAGGTTGTAAGCCAGCACGGGCTTCTTGGCCTTGAAGCGCTGGATGGCCTCGCGCAGCTCCCGCAGCTGAGCAGGTCCCGCAGCGCGCAGGCTGCCCGTCAGGAACAGGCCCGTGATGCGGGGATCCGCCGCTGCCCGGTCCAGGGCCTCGATGGCCGCTGGCAGCACCTGGGCGTGGGTCGAACCACCGCCGATGGCCTCACTCAGGGCCTCGCCGGGCTCGGCATCCCGATCCGCATCCACCAGGCTGGTGTCCAGATCGAAGACCAGCACCGCCTTGGAAGGGACCGTGGGCTTGCCCGAGGAACCCACCGCCGCCACCACCCCGATGAGGAGGACGAAGGCCACACCACCCGCCACAGCGAGGGCCAGCAGGGTGGCGAAGAAGCTCTTGAAAAAGTCCTTCATGGCGGCTCCAAAGAACGGGTTCCAGCATCGCACAACAGACCGTGGCACAATCTTGACTGGATTGGTAAACTTTACCCTCCGGAGGAACTCATGAGCAACTACCCCGAACAGATGGTCGCCCCCATGCGGCAGGAACTGATGGAGGTCGGCTTCCAGCAACTGCTGAACCGCGATCAGGTGGACGCGGCCCTGCAGCGGCCCGGGACCACGCTGCTGGTGGTGAACAGCGTCTGCGGCTGTGCCGCTGCGGGAGCCCGGCCGGGTGTGGCAGCGGCCCTCCGGCGGGGCCTGCAGTTCGACCACCTGGTCACGGTCTTCGCCGGCATGGAGAAGGAAGCCACCGCCCAGGCCCGGGACTACTTCGAGGGCGCCATGCCCACCAGCCCCCAGGCCGCCATCCTCCGGGACGGCGAGCTGCTCCACCTCATGCAGCGCGCAGACTTCCTCGGCCACGAGCCCGAAGAGATCGCCACCACCCTGGAAGCCGCCTACCGACGGGTCAGCGCCGCCAGCTGACCTGCTAGCGTTGGGGAGTGCTGCGATCCCCCCTGCGACCTTGCCTTGCCCTGCTCGTCCTCGCCCTACCCCTCCTGGCCCAGGCCCCGCCTGCGCCTCCGGCCGGGGCGGTGGAGGCGTCGTACCTGGCGCTGCCGATCCGGGTGGACCTGAACCCCCTGCTGGCGCAGATGGAGGCCCAGGTGCCGCTGTCTCCGCCCAAGATCGAGACCTGGGCGGAGATCAAGGGCAAGCCCAGGGCCTACTTCCGCTTCAACCTCATCCGCGAGCCCCTCCTGGTGCGCATGAAGGACGCCCAGGTCTCGGTGCTGGTGGTGGCCAACTACGGCATGGACGTGAGCGTGCGGACCCTGGGCCAACACTACACCGTGGTGGGTTCCTGCGGTCGCAGCCCCGAGGCCCCGCGCCGGGTCCTGCTGGAGCTGAAGACGACCCTCGGCCTGCGGCCCGACTGGACCGTGGACCTGAGCCAGACGGCCTTCGAGGTGCGCCCGCTCAGTGCCTGCGAGATCACCTTCCTGGGCTTCGACATCACCAGCCAGGTGGCGGCGGGCATGCACGAGAACCTAGCCGATGGTGCAGCCACCCTGGGGCGCCTGGTGCGGGAGAGCGCTCTGGCCCGCCAGAAGGCCCAGGAGGCCTGGACCCTCCTCAGCCAGCCCATCGAGCTGGGTCGGGACCTCTACCTGCTCTTCCAGCCCCGGCGCATCCGCCTGGCCCCGCTCGTCACCCAGGGACGCGTGCTGGTCATCACCCCCGAGCTTGAGACCCAGCCCCGCCTGGTGATGGGGGCCAAGCCCACGGTCCCGACGGCGGCCCTCCCGGCCCTGGAGCCCAATGCCAGCCCCCGAAGCGGCTTTCGCCTAAAGGTCGAGGCGGACCTCTCCTACGCCCACGCCAGCCGCCAGCTGGCCACGGAGCTGGTGGGAAAGACCTTCGACACGGACCGCGGGCGCTTCGGCATCACCGCCGTGCGGGTGTGGGGCGAGCAGGGCCGGGCCTTCATGGAGGTGGGCCTGGAGGGGCGCGTCACCGGCAAGGTCACCCTCTCTGGTCGACCCGTACGGGATCCCCTCACCCATGACCTGCGCTTCGAGGGCCTGGACTTCACCCTGGAGAGCCGCAGCTGGCTCACCCACATGGGCGACTGGATCTACCACTCCAGCCTACGGAAGGTCCTCACGGAGAAGACCCACTTCCTCCTGGACCAGCAGTTCCAGGGCCTGCGGGAGTCCGTGCAGGCGGGCCTGAACCGCACCCTGGCACCCAACCTGAGCCTGAGTGGCCAGCTCCGGGAGCTGCGCATGGGCGAGGTCGGGACCGGCCCTGATGGTTTCCTCTCCTCCGCCTTCCTGGAAGGCGATGTCCAGCTGGAGTTGAAGTAGTCTGGAACGTGGAGCCCTGCCCATGCCAAGACCCCTCTCCCACTTCAGGATCGTGGACCTGTCCTGCGTGCTGGCGGGACCGTTCGCGACCCAGCTGCTGGCGGACCTGGGGGCCGAGGTGGAGAAGCTGGAACCCCCGGGCGGCGATCCCACCCGAGGCTGGGGGCCGCCCTTCGAGGAAGACGATCCCGAGATGAGTGCGTACTTCCGCAGCGTCAACCGGGGCAAGCGGAGCCGCAGCGTGGACCTCCACACCGAGGAGGGCCGGGCACTGCTGTTCAGCCTCATCAAGGACGCCGATGTGCTGGTGGAGAACTTCCGCGCCGACTCTGCCGACCGCCTGGGTCTGGGCTGGAAGCGGCTGCACGCCAAGTTCCCCAAGCTGATCCTGGCCTCGGTGCGCGGGTTCGCTTCAGACGTGAGCGCCTCCCGCCGGGCGGGCTACGACTTCATCATCCAGGCCGAGAGTGGCTGGATGGCCGTCACGGGGGAACCCGATGGCCGCCCCATGAAGGTGGGCATGGCCCTGGTGGATGTGATCGCCGGGCTCTACTGTGCCAACGGCGTCCAGGCTGCGCTGCTCCACCGCGAGCGCACTGGCGAAGCCCTCCACGTGGAGGTCCCGCTCATGGAGGCCGCTCTGGCAGGTCTGGTGAACGTGGCCGCCGGGGCCCTCATGACGGGGGAGACCCCCAAGCGCTGGGGCAACGCCCATCCCCACATCGTTCCCTACCAGAGCTTCCCCTGCAGCGATGGCGAGGTGGCCATCGGCGTGGGTAGTGACCGCCAGTTCGAGGTGCTGGCCATGTGGCTGGGACTGGACCTGGAGGCCCGCCCCGAGTGGAAGGTGAACCGGGGCCGGGTCCGGGATCGGGAGGAGGTCGTGGCCCTCATCGAGGCCCGCACCCAGGCGAGCACCGTCGAGGAGGTGCTGGCCATGTGCGAGGCCAATGCCATCCCCGCCAGCCGCGTGCGCAATGTGGATGAGGTGCTGTTCCGCAAGGGCGGTGAGCTGCACAACCTGCTCCAGCCCCTCTACGACGAAGCCTCCGGCAAGATGGTGCCCACCGTGTGCTCGCCGCTGCTGCTCAACGGCGAGCGGGCCTGCGCCCCCCTGCCACCGCCCCGGCGGGAGCCATGAGACGCCCCTCGCGCCCCATGCGCCTGGTGCCCCTGGGCGACCACCTGGCTGGGCAGCGGGCGGAGCTGCGCCTGCGGGCCGCCTGGAAGCTCATCGTGGGTCCGGCCCTGGCGGACCGGACGCGCCTGCTGCGGGTGGAGCGCGACATTCTCGTCATGGGCTGCTGGGAGCTCGCGAACATTGGGGCACTGCGGGAGGCCGCCGCCGCCGTCTGGCCCCAGATGCGCCTGCGCATCCAGCGCTCCCTCGGCCTTGAGATGAGGGGCCTTCAAGTCGTACCCTGCGACGCCCCGGTGGCAGCGCCAGAACCCGTGGTCGACGAAGACCCCCTGCGCCGCGCCCTGCGCCTCCTGGCCCTCCGCCACGAGGAGCGCGTCGCCCTGGGCCTCGAGCCCCGCTAGACCGACTGGACGCTCCTCCCCATATGGAGTAAAGTCGAACCTTCGTCGGGGCGTGGCTCAGCCTGGTAGAGCGCTCGGTTCGGGACCGAGAGGTCGGAGGTTCGAATCCTCTCGCCCCGACCAATAAAATCAAATAATTGGTAGCGTTGTCAATAGGAGACCTGAAATAATGCTCTCCGTTATGCCGTCACTTTGTCATGGTCAAGCGTCGAAC
>CAITBU010000452.1 GCA_903890595.1 uncultured Holophagaceae bacterium
GGGGGCGGCGGCTGGCTGCGGCCCCAAGAGCCGTTCCAGCCGCCGCCCCCTTGGCCGGTCGCAGGCGACCGGGGGCCGAAGGCCCGGAGGCCCTGTCGGCGTGACGGCTTGCCTTCGTGTCCTTTTCGGCAGTTCTTCGTGTCCTTAGTGGAGATCTTTGAAGCTCCGATTTGGCGGAGCAAGGCCGATAACCAGGAGGCCAAGAAGCAGCGCGAAGTTGCTTCGCCGGCGGACTCCGGTGGCTGGATCAGTGCACTCACGGCATCCTGGAGGCATGGCTCGTCGCATCATCTCCCTCCGGCTCACCGTGGCCATCGCTGTGCTGGCCGTCCTGCCGCTCCTGGGCGGGTGGTGGACCTGGCAGCGCTCGGGCCCCCTGCAGCAGCCTGCCACGGTGCTGGTGCGCAAGGGGACCAGCATCCGCCAGGTGTCCGAACAGCTGGAGCGGGACGGGGTCATCCGCTCTGCCAGCCTCTTCCGCCTGTGGGCCCGGGCCCGCAAGCTGCAGCTGATCCGGGGCGAGTACAGCTTCGAGTCCGGCGCCAGCCTCGCCGATGTGGCGGGCCGCCTGCGCCGTGCCGAGATCCGCTTCACCCAGGTGAACATCCCCGAGGGCGCCCACGCCTGGTCGGTGCAGAAGCGTCTCAAGGACTTCGTGCCCGAGGAAGTCTTCTGGACCCTCTGGCGCAGTCCCCGCCTGGCCCGCACGGCGGGCTTCGAGGGGGCCCCGAACCTGGAGGGCCTGGTGGCGCCCGCCACCTACCGCCTGCACCACGCCATGGAGCCCGAGGAAGTGATGCTCATGCTGGTGGAGGCCTTCCGGGACCAGATTCGGCCGCGCCTGGAGGGCGGTCCCCTGCCGCCCTACGAGACCCTCATCCTGGCCAGTCTGGTGGAGAAGGAGACCCGGGTGGCCGAGGAACAGCCCCGGGTGGCCGGCGTCTACAAGAAGCGCCTGGAGCTGGGCATGCGCCTCCAGTGTGATCCCACCAGCCTCTACGCCCGCTGGCTCAGCGGCGACCTGCGCTTCACCGCCCCCCTCATGGCCGACATCCGCCGCGCCCACCCCTTCAACACCTACTCGGTGGGGGGCCTGCCCCCCACGCCCATCGGGATTCCCGGGAGCACGGCCCTGGCGGCGGCGATGGCTCCGCTGAAGGCTAAGGACCTCTACTTCGTGGCCACAGGCACGGGCGGTCATCGCTTCGCCGGCAGCCTCGGCGAGCACAACCGGAATGTGGGGATCTACCGCCAGGAAATCGCTCGGCAGAAGCGGGCCGCCCGTGGCTAAGCTCCGGCTGGACCTGCTGCTGGTGCAGCGCGGGCTCTGCGAGACCCGAGCCCGGGCCCAGGCCCGCATCCTGGCTGGGGATGTGCTGGTGGACGACCGCCCCGTCACCAAGGCCGGCACCGCCGTGGACGAAGCGGCCCCCATCCGCCTGCGGGGCGAGGCGCTGCCCTTCGTGAGTCGCGGCGGCCTCAAGCTGGCGGCGGCGCTGGACCGCTGGGCCATCGACCCCACCGGCCTGGTCTGCTTCGACGCTGGGTCCAGCACGGGCGGCTTCACGGACTGCCTCCTGCAGCGTGGCGCGGCGAAGGTCTATGCCGTGGACGTGGGCACCAACCAGCTGCACTGGCAGCTGCGCAGCGATGCCCGGGTGGTGTCCATGGAGCAGGTGAACCTGCGCACCTGGGATCCCGCCAACATCCCCGAGCGCTGCGCCCTCCTGGTGGCTGACCTGAGCTTCATCTCGCTGCGCCTGGCCATCCCGCCGGTGCTGCCCAGCCTGCTGCCTGGGGCGGAGGCCGTGCTGCTGGTGAAGCCCCAGTTCGAGGCGGGGCGGGGCGAGGTGGGGTCTGGTGGCATCATCCGCGACCCGGCCGTCCACCGGCGGGTGCTGGTGGAGGCCTGGACCTTCTTCGCTGGCACCGAGCTGGCCCCCCAGGCCCTGGCTCCCAGCCCCATCAAGGGCGGCGAGGGCAACACCGAGTTCCTGCTGCGCCTGCGCCTGGGTGGTACTGCCGGCAACCTGGGGATGGCGATGGCAGGGCTGTTCCCCGCCTGAACCCTGGCGGTGCCTCTGGAGCCAACCTCTCCGGCGGCGCTCTGCGGCGGGTCTCCGTGGGGCCTGCGCCGTCCTGCAGCCAAAAAAATCTAGTCAATGGGGCCTTTGCTGTAGGAACTGCTTCCAGAGGGTTTTGTCCCGCCGCCCAGCGACCGAGGAGGTCGGTAGCTGAGGCTCCCTCCAGGTCACACCGACCGCAGCGGCTGCCACCAGCACCTCCCCGGAACCCGCCATGGTCAGCGTTCTCCAGAACACCACAGCCCTCGCCGCCAGCCGGCAGCTTGGCCTCACGAAGCTGGGGTTGGGCCGGTCCATCGAGCGCCTCACCACCCACAAGCGCATCAACCGTGCTTCGGATGATGCCTCGGGCATGGTGTTGGGCAACGCGGCGGAGGCTGCGGCGCGTGCAGCCGGGGCGTCGGTCATAGGGTTCCAGATCATCTACTTCACCGCCCAGGCCTGGGACGCCACCCTGGAGGAAGCCACCAATACCGCCTTCCGCATGGCCGAGCTTGAGGGAGGCAGCAATGCGTCGAGCGAGGAGTACATTAGGCTCCAACTCGGCCACGGACCTCCTCACGCAGGCCGAATCCGGAATCCTCCTCCTAGAGAGCGTGCCCCTATCAGGGGGCCACATACCAGCCAATGGTGCGATTGCCCCGGCTGAAATATTGGATCCGCTAGCTTTATACTCCAGTGATCTCTTGTCCAAGACGGCAGGCTTGCGCGAGAGGCTTGCCGCAATCATGTCCATCCGACTGAGCTCCGCCAACCTGGCCGGCATCAACGCCGAGACCAAGTCCGCCATCTCGGACGCCTGGCTGGGGGCCGACATCGGTGCGGAAATGGCGAACCTGACGAAATACCAGATCATGATGCAGGCCGGCACCAGCGCCCTCAACAACGCCAATCATTCCGCGCAGAGCGTGCTCAGCCTCTTCAAGTAGGGCGGGCCAGGAAGCCAAGTGGTACTGGGCCCAGTCCCTGGCCTGTACACTGGGTGACTGCCGGAGCCCGCTTGTTCGACAACATCTCCATCCCCACCATCCTCGTGAGCTACGTGGCGCTGCTGTTCAGCCTCAGCGTCCACGAGGCGAGCCATGCCTCGGCGGCCTACTACCTCGAGGACGACACGGCCGCACGGCTGGGACGGATGACGCTGAACCCGCTGGCCCACATGGATCCCCTGGGCACCTTCGTGTTCCCGTTGCTGGGCATGGCCACGGGCTTTCCCTTCATCGGCTGGGCCAAGCCCGTGCCGGTGGATCCCCGCAACCTCAGCCGACGCTTCACCCAGCGGGGTGGCATGGCCCTGGTCTCGGCGGCCGGACCAGCTTCGAATCTGGTGCTGGCGGTGCTCTTCCTGGCGGTGCTGCTGGCCCTGGTGAAAATGTCCGGCCTGCCGCAGGCCCTGGAGTTCCGCCTCTTCGCCCATTCCCTCATGGCCCGCCGGGTCGAGACCATCCAGTCCATCGGGCTGGGCACGGGCATGACCGTGGCCCTGGCCCTCTCCGGTCGCCTGGTGCTCATCAACATCGGCCTCGCCCTGTTCAACCTGCTGCCCATGGGCCCGCTGGACGGTGCCGGCATCCTGCGGGGCCTGCTGCCCTGGCGTCAGGTACCCAAGTTCGACCGCATCCAGCCCTGGATGGGCGGGGTCCTCATCGTCCTGGCCCTCACCGGAATGCTGGGTTACGTTATTGGCCCTGTGTTCTCCGTGGTCCTCACCGCCATTGAGTTTGTCGCCCGCATCATCTTGGGAGTTTGACCGTCATGAACCGAATTCTCTCTGGCATCCAGCCCTCCGGTTCCCAGCACATTGGCCATCTCGTCGGGGCCCTGGATAACTTCGCCCTTTTGCAGGGGCAGGGCCAGGCCTTCTACA
>CAITBU010000453.1 GCA_903890595.1 uncultured Holophagaceae bacterium
AAGTGCAGGTAACAAAAGCCTTTTTCTTTCTTCGTGTCTTCGTGTCTTCGTGGTGAATCTTTTCTCTTTCTGTCTTGTCCATGGGTACTGCTTCCGGTGCGATGCCAGGGTTGCGGGGTATTCTGGTTGACTGCCACAAGGACTCACCATGCTCAATATCACGGACATTCGCATCACCAAGGTCGAGGGGGACGAGAAGCTGCGGGCTTTCGCGGCCCTGGTCTTCGATGACTGCTTCCTGGTGGGGGACCTGCGGGTGGTGGAGGGCGAGGAGGGTTTTTTCGTCGCCATGCCCAGCCGCCGCAAGCGGGACGGCAGCTTCAAGGACATCGCCTACCCCCTGAACAACCCCCTGCGGGAAGAGATCGAGGAGAAGGTCCTCCTGGCCTACGAGACCGCCACCGGCCGCCGCGCCATCAGCCGCATCGAGAAAGAGGAGGTCACCCAGGTGCGCCCCGACCTGCTGGGCGTCGAGGAGTTCGGCTTCACCCCCAAGTCCGGGAACTGACCCCCCGGCGCCCTGCCCCTTGGGCTCCGCGCCGCCCCGCGTTATTCTTGCCGTTCCGCCTGGGGAGTAGCCAAGTGGTAAGGCAGCAGGTTTTGATCCTGCGTACCGAGGGTTCGAATCCTTCCTCCCCAACCAGACGAGCGCCTGGCAGTTTGCCAGGCGCTCGTGTTACCAGTCCAAGTGAACCCAGGCTCGGCCCTGTTGTGATGACTCCTGGGGGCTTAGAAAGAGCCTGCGTTCTTGGCCTCTGCCCGCCTGGTTTGGGGTGACGGCGACTCCGAGGCTGCAATAAAGGCCAACTCTCGGGTTCTTGCCTGCCCCTAGGGGCAAATTCTCCCCTCTATGTTACCAATCGCCCTATTCCGGCCCGAAATGCTCTCCGCCAAATAGGGATTCGCGACCAACCTCCACGCCTCCCTTTGGTCTGCCCACAGAGGCTTCCGTGCGATGGCCACTAGGGAATGGAAGGTGAGCTTGCCTGCTTCGGGCCTAGAGAGAAGAATCGCCTCCTGCAGGTCCGGAGCCAGGTAGATCAAGGCATGCACCTGGGCCAGGCGCTGGGGACGGATTCCCCAGCACTCGGCCAACCGACGAAGGGCCCCAGCGCCCTGGGCAACCAGCGCCTGATCAAAGAAGTGCGCCATGGCTAAGGACTTGCCCAGCGAGGTTGGGGAGCCAAGCCCTCCCCCTTCCCCGCTCTCCGGAATGAAAGCGACCTTTAGGCCCCTCCGGATGCGGGTGAAGGGGACCAGGAAGCAGAGGTCACTCGCCTTCATGCAGAAACCTCCACCGTCTCCAGCGCGAATTGATCAAGGTCCCGGAGGCGGATGCGGAGGGAAGCGTTCCTTTCATCAACCACCACCTCCTCCACCAGCAGGCGGATGAAGCGCTGCTGGTTACGGAGGTTCATCGCTGCCCAGACCTCCTCGAACCCAGGGAAGCTCTTGGGGAGCCACCCAAGGCCATGGATGAGGTAGCGATCCAATGCGGCCCGCCGAGTTGGATCCTCAAAGGCATCCTTCAACCGGTCCACAACAAAGAGCTCGATGCTCTCCGCTGGTAACTGCTTTGTCGGGCAGGCTTTCTTCCCCTGCTTGTCCCTGGTCGTGCATCGGTAGTAGCGAAAAGATCGTCCCCGCGTTCGGCTGGAGGCACTGGTCATCAGGCCACCGCAATTCCCGCACTTCAGAGTCCCCCGCACCAGATAGGCCGAGTTCAGAGTCAGTACACCGGACTGGTGGTTTCGGGGTTTCATCAGGCGCTGGACTTGGTCGAACAACTCTCGGCTGACGAGGGCTGGGTGCTCCGCTACCACGAACTCGCCTTCGCAGGAGATCTCCCCCACGTACAGGCGGTTCTTAAGGATTCGAAGGACATGGTCCTTGTTCCAGGGGTTGGGCCGCGGCTTCTGGATGCTCCGCAAGGGGACTTCCGCCTCATTGAGCCGCTGACTGATCTCCAGCGCCCCAAGGCCCTCGAGGTACCAGAGGAAGATGTGTTTCACCCAGTCCGCTTCTGAAGGCACCAGCCCCAAGTTGCCACTCTCTGTGGCGTACCCGAGCGAGGTGATTCCGCCGGTCCACTTGCCCTTTCGCCGAGTGCTGATCAGCTTGTCCCGTATCCGGTCCCGGATCATCTCCCGCTCGAATTCGGCAAAGCTCATGAGCATGTTGAGGGTGAGTCGCCCCACGGGATCGGCCGTGGAGAAGTTCTGGGTGACGCTGACAAACCCCACCTGATGGCGATTGAAGTGCTCCATGACCTTCGAGAAATCCAGCAAGGAGCGGGAGAGGCGATCCACCTTGTAGATGACGACGACATCAATCCGCCCCTGGCTTATGTGGCTCAGCAGCTTCTGGAATCC
>CAITBU010000454.1 GCA_903890595.1 uncultured Holophagaceae bacterium
CGCTCCAGGGGGGCCCCGTGGTGGGGCGTGCCCAGGAAGATCAGGTTCCGCAGGGAGACCGGCCAGGCCAGCCCGGCTACCTGGGCCTGGTGGCAGGCGCTGCGGGCCACCAGACCGCCCATGCTGTGGGCGAGGAGGTCCAGGCGCGCCACGGGCTCGGGCCACTGGGCGAGCAGGGTCTCCAGCAGCTCGGCCAGGGCCTGCCCATTGGTGGAGATGTGCAGGCCCGTGTTGTAGCGCAGGTAGAGGGGCGTGCAGCCCAGGTCCCGGGCCAGGGCCACCCCGTGATCGAACCCACTCTGGCCCCACTGCCGCTCGTTGTGGCACAGCCCATGAAGCAGAACCAGCAGGTGGGTGCCGGGCTTGGGTAGGGCTGCGCTGAGGGCGGCGGTCTCCAGCACCAGGGGCTGGCCGGCGTGGTACAGGCGCATGGGCGTGGCCAGGGGGTTGCCGGTGGCAACCAGATGATCCCCCAGCACACCGTTCAGAGCCGCCAACAGGGTCTCCCGCTGAGGCGAGGGCAGCGGTGCCCCCTCCAGCGTGTCCAGGGGCGCCAGGGCCGCCTCCACGCCCAGGCCCACGGTCCGGGTCAGGGCACGGATGGTTCCGTAGACCAGCCCGCTGATGCCCCGGCCACCCACCGCATGGCGAGCCTTGCCCTCCGTCAGCGGATGCCGGATGCCCTGGTGCATGGACTCCACCAGGTCCGTCACGCCGACAGTCCCCTCCACAGCCAGCCGTGCCAGCCCACGCAGGTCCGAGGAAACAGCACGGAGGTAGGGAATCATCTGCGGGAATGATCCGCTGGATCCGGCGGGGGGCGAAGCCAAAAAAAGGGGAGGCCGGAGCCTCCCCTTTTTTTGTTTGAACCCAAGGCTAGAAGAGAATCTTCACGCCCAGGTTGTAGCGGCGGGGAGGCAGCCAGCCGTAGGCTTCGCCGACGGCCTTCCCGCTGACGGGGAAGTTGCTGACGGCGGCGATATCCGTCACCGCCTGCCGGTTGAAGAAGTTGAAGACATCCAGGCTGACGGAGGGCCTGATCTTGCCGTAGGACTTGAAGTCGAACTGGGCGTGGAAGTCCACCGTGTCGTAGCGGGGACTCATGGCGGACCCCAGGGTCTCCGTGTTGATGAGGTTGGCATCCGTGGGAGGCTTCACCAGCAGGCGGGTGGAGAGGATCTGGGCATTCGAGGTGTAGTGGTAGCCCGAGACCACGTTGTAGGTGGCGCCGACCAGCAGACCGCTGTCCCACTTGTAGTAGCCATAGCCCTTGGCCATCCAGTCCACGGAGCCCTCGAGGGCGCCGTTGTTGTAGGCCAGACGGGGGTCGAAGCGGGCCAGGTCACCCTGGAAGTCGGCGTTGCCGGAGCTGTTGGTGTTACCGGTGGCCCGGGTGCGGGTATAGGTCGCAAAGCCGCCCCAGTGGTCCGAGTACTTCTTGGTCAGGGTCAGGTCGAAGCTGTTGAAGACGCGGAACCCTCCGGGGAGATTGGCCAGCACGAAGTTGAGGGTGCCGGCGTTCACGCGAGCCACGTTCTGGGCGCCCGTGAAGCCGCCGCCCGCAAAGTAGTTGGGATCGATCACCAGGCCACGGAAGGCGGCCACAGCCTTGGCAATGCCAGCTGCCGTGTTGCCGTTGGCGAGGGTCCAGATCGAGCGGGCCTCAGCCTCCAGGGCACTGGCATCGGTGTAGAGCGTGGGATCCCAGTCCTCGACGATGTCGAAGTCGCGGCGGTAGGTGTAGGTACCTTCGATGGACCAGTTGTTGCCGAAGTCCCGGGCCAGGCCGACCCGCAGCTCGTCGGTCTTGGGGAGCTTGAAGCTGTCGGCGAAGACCGCATCCACGACCTTGCTGCCGCCGCGGGTGTTTTCCGTCACCCACACACCGCCGATGCGGATGTCCTCGGTCTGGACCGAGCTGGTGAGGCTGCCGGTGAAGCGCACCATGTCCAGCTTGATGGGGTCGATGTAGCGGCCGGCATAGGCATAGGCCTTGGTGCGGCCGTCACCGTTCACATCCCAGGTCAGGCCGATGCGCGGTGCCCAGTTGAGGCCGGTCTTGAACAGGCTCTGGCCGTTGTCCGCCTTGTACTCGTAGCTATCGAAGCGGATGCCAGGCGTGAAGGTGAAGCGGTCGATCTGCCAGGAGTCCTGGAGGTAGCCGCCCTGAGTCTCCAGCTTGGGCACCGAGGTGGCCTGGGAGGCCAGGGCCCGGCGGTAGCCGTAGTAGCCGAGGTAGGGACGGGCTGTGTCATAGAGCTCATTGAACCGGTAGGCACCGAGCTCGGTCTGATCCACCGTGCCGTCGTGGTTGGTGTCCAGCAGGGTCTTCACGCTGGCATAGGCGGTCTGGTTGTTGATGGCGGAGACCAGCCGGCTGCCGGTGCCCGGGACGAACCCGTTGTAGTTGAGGTTGGCGTAGGCAAAGGTGGGTCCGCCGTTGGCGGCCACGTTGCCCACCGCACTGAGGTTGTCGTAGAAGGAACCCCCGGAGATGAAGATGGACTGGGCGAGCTGCGACTTGCCCGTCTGCAGACCCAGCTTCAGGGTGTGGGTACCGGCCCCGTCGAAGAGGTAGGTCAGGTCAACCCGGCCGTTGTCGACCGTGTACTTGCGGCCCGTGCCGGCGGAGCTGTTGCCGAAGGAGCGCTGGATGGCTGGCACGGCGCCGGCGGTGTTGTCCGTCTCCAGGGTGATGTTGGGGCCGGCAGAGGAGTAGGCGGCCAGGGTCGTGTCAGCTTCCTCATGGCGCAGGAAGCGGGCGTCAAGAATCCACTTGGACTCCTGCCAGGTGTAGGACAGGTTGTAGTTGTTGCCGCCCCGCTCCGTCTGGGTGGCCCAGAAGGTGGGGGTGACCGGGTTGCTGAGGTTGTTGAACTTGCCGGGATTGCGGCTGACGCCTGCCACCAGGATGTGGCCGGGAGCGGGTGCGTAGGTCAGCTTGAAGAAGTAGCGCTGCTCATCGTTGATCGTGGCGGTGCGGGTCTCCCCGGGCGTCAGCGTGGCGCTGGGATCTACGGTGATCTCCCCCGTCTCCTTGACCTTCTGGGCAGAGGCCACAAACCAGAGGGTGTCCTTCAGGATCGGGCCCGAGTAGAAGATGGTCTGGTCCAGCAGCTGGGAAGGCACCACCGTGAGGCGGTTGATGCCGACCTTGCTCCACATGGAGGAGCTGCGGTAGGTGGTCGTGAGGCCGCCCGTGTATTCGTTGGAGCCGGAGATGGTGGTCACATTGGAGAACAGGCCGGCGCGGGCCGTGTACTCAGCCGTGATGGCGCCCGTCTTGATGTCCTGGGTGGAGATGAGCTCCGGGGCGATGGTGGTGCGATAGGTGCCAGCTTCCGGGCTGGTGACGTCGACGCCGTCCACCATGTAGGTGTTGTTGCGGGCGCCGTTGTTGCCAAAGTTGTCCCGGTTCAGGCCGGCCGCCAGGGATGGGTTGCCACCCACGCTGATGACGCCGGGGGCCAAGGTGATGGTGGCCAGCTGATTGCGGGCGATGGGAAGGCTGGACAGCTCCTCCTGGGTGATCTGGGTGCCGGCGGTGATGGTGGACATGTCCACGGCGGACACCGAGCTGACCACTTCCACGATGGCCGCCCCAACGGGTGCGATCCGGGCGTTCACGCTCTGGGTCTGATCCACCAGCACGTCCACCTTTTCGATGGTGGCGGCCTGGTGGTCCTTGGCCGTGACGGTGATCTTGAACCGGCCGGGCGTCAGGCGCAGAAAGCGGGCCTTGCCTTGGGCGTCCGTGACCTCGGCGCGGGCACCACCGATCTGGGTGGCGCTGGCAACCGTGACCACTGCGCCGGCAACCGGAGTACCTGCCGTGCTGTTGACGGTAACGGCGATGCCACCGTCACCGGCGGCACTCAACGTGGCACCCATGGCCACGAGGAGGGCCGTCGTGCGGGCCATCCTGGAGGGAGAAAGGTACATCGGGAACTCCTTGGGGAAGCGGCGGTTGCCGCTGGTTCGGGGGGGGACTGCAGATTGAGACTCAGGGTCACCAGGGGGACTGAGTGACGAAATAATATTCGAGGTTCCCAATTCGTCCATTTTTTTCTTATGTGATTTTATATATCAACAGACGATATCTATACATTACTAATAGGTAGCCTGGCGTCGTACCCGAGCCCTAAGGCAATAAGTGCGAGGTCCTTGCAGGTCACCTTCGGCCCTCGTGCTTGCCCTGCGACGACAGCCGGGCCCGGGGGTCCCAGAGGCATCAACAGCAGCACAGACAGCGCAAGAGGGACTCCAGAGCGAGTGGGCAGACGGCCCGACACACCCATCTTCCGTTCAGAAGAGAGATTGTCAATACATAAAATTGAATCGCTTAAGAATTAATCAAAGCGAAGCAGATGCGCAAACCGCGGCGCGGTTTGCGCCGTTACGAGTGAAGGTCTGGGACCGAAACCGAACCTACATCTGAAACCGATGGGTGCACTCGACCCAGCTCTCGGACCCATCCCGATACTTCTCGCGCTTCCAGATGGGCACGCGCTGCTTGATCTCGTCCATGACCCAGGCGGCGGCCTGGAAGCTCTCGGCGCGGTGGGCGCTGCTGGTGGCCACGATGACAGCGGCCTCGGTGAGAGGCACCACGCCGATGCGGTGGTGGATGGCGCAGCGGGTGAGGCCATAGCGCTCGATGGCCTTCTCTCGCAGAAGGCCCAGCTCCTTCTCGGCCATGGACACATAGGCCTCGTAGGCCAGCTCCAGCACGGAGCGCCCTTCGTGGTGATCCCGGGCCCGGCCCTCGAAGAGGACGAGGGCTCCCGCGTGGGGGTCCTCCATGACACTTCGTAAAGCCATTGCGTCCAGAGGCGCTTCCTGAACGGCTATCCAGGGAATCATGCGTGTCTCCGCTTCAGCCCCAACCATACACTGAACCGTTTTCGGAGTGCGCCGTGTCCAGTCCCCATGTCCTTCCTGATGCCGTCCTCGAGACCCTGGGCCGCCACATGTTAATGGATGGCTTCCATCTGGTCATGGACCTCGACAAGTCCCATGGGTCCTGGATCGTGGACGCCCGGGACGGGCGCAAGTACCTGGACTTTTACACCTTCTTCGCCACGGCGCCCCTGGGCCACAACCACCCCCGCCTGCGGGACGCGGCCTTCATCCAGCGCCTGGGCGAGATCGCGGTCCACAAGCCCGCCAACTCCGATATCTACACCACCGCCTATGCAGACTGGGTGGAGGCCTTCGGCACCCATGCGGCACCCGACTACCTGCCCCACCTGTTCTGGATCGACGGCGGCGCCCTGGCCGTGGAGAACGCCCTGAAGGCGGCCTTCGACTGGAAGGTGCGGAAGAACCTGGCCGCCGGAAAAGGCGAGAAGGGCTCGCAGGTGATCCACTTCCGCGAGGCCTTCCACGGCCGCTCCGGCTACACGCTGAGCCTCACCAACACAGCGGATCCCCGCAAGCACCAGTACTTCCCCAAGTTCCCCTGGCCCCGCGTGCCGAACCCCAAGCTGACCTTCCCTGTGGACCTCGCCCAGGTCGAGGTCGCTGAGGCGGCCTCCATCGCGGCCATCGAGGCCGCCGTGGCGCAGAACCCCGATGACATCGCCTGCCTCATTGTCGAGCCCATCCAGGGCGAGGGCGGGGACAACCACTTCCGCGCCGAGTTCCTGCAGAAGCTGCGCATCCTCGCAGACCGTCATGAGTTCCTGCTGATCTTCGACGAAGTGCAAACGGGCTTCGGCGCCACGGGCAAGTGGTGGGCGCACCAGTGGTTCGACGTGCAGCCCGACATCATCGCCTTTGGCAAGAAGAGCCAGACCTGCGGCATTGCTGCGGGCCGACGCCTGGATGAGGTGGAGAGCGTCTTCCAGGTGCCCAGCCGCATCAACAGCACCTGGGGCGGCAACCTGGTGGACATGGTGCGCGGCACGCGCATCATCGAGGTCATCCGCGAGGAGGACCTGCTGGACCAGGGCGTGCGCAAGGGTGCACGCCTGCTCAGTGGCCTGCAGCAGATCCAGCGCGACTTCCCCGAAGCCACCGCCAACCCCCGCGGCCGCGGCCTCTTCTGCGCCCTCGACATGGCGACGCCCGACATGCGGAACGCCGTGGTGGCCAAGGCCCGCGACCTGGGCATGATGGTCCTCTCCACGGGCGCCACGGGCCTCCGCTTCCGCCCGGCCATGAACCTCCGCACGGAGGACCTGGACCTGGGCGTGGACCTGCTCCGCAAGGCCGTGGCC
>CAITBU010000455.1 GCA_903890595.1 uncultured Holophagaceae bacterium
GCCCGGCAGATTGGGGTCCGCTCGGTGCGTCCCTGCGACCCTGCCACGGCCCATCGGCACAGCGGCTACCTGGTGGGCGGGACCAGTCCCTTCGGCACGAAAAAAACCATGCCCACCTACGCCGAGGCCACGATCTTCGACTTGGATCGGATCTACCTCAACGGTGGCAGCAGGGGCTTTTTGGTGGGGCTGAACCCGGCGGGCCTGGACGAAATCCTGAAGGTCCAGCGGGTGTCGGTGGCCATCCCCTAGGTCCCCCTGGCCACCCAGACCCACCCCCGGCCCTGTGACGAGGGTCATCGTTTCCGTGCCTCCCGGGGGTCTCCTTCTGTGCTAACTTTCATCCCTAACCCCCCAAGTTACTTCCATCCACCCCCTGCCCGGAGTGCGCCATGAGCGACGTGGAAATCAGCATTACCCAAAAGGCCACCATCGATGCCCTGCAGAAGGGCGAGGCGGCCATCCCCATGCGAGGCTGGCTGGCCAAGCAGGCGGCCATCAACTACGAAGTGGAGTCGGCGCTGGCGCTGGAAGATCCCGCCGCCTTCTGGGCAGAGAAAGCCAAGGCCCTGGACTGGCACGAGCCCTGGACCGAGACCCTCCAGTTCAATGCCCCCAACCACGCCTGGTTCGTTGGCGGCAAGCTGAATGCCACCGTCAACTGCATCGACCGCCATGTGCACAGTGACCGGCGCAACAAGGCCGCCCTGCTGTGGGTGGGTGAGGACGGCGACGAGCGCTCCTACACCTACAACCGCCTCTACCGTGAGATGAACCGCTTCGCCAACACCCTCAAGCGCCTCGGCGTGAACAAGGGTGATCGCGTCATCCTCTACATGCCGCTCACGCCCGAGGGCATCATCTCCATGCTGGCCTGCGCCCGCATCGGCGCCATCCACAGCGTGGTCTATGCCGGCATGGGCGCCCTGGCCCTCCGCACCCGCATCGAGGACGCCGGTGCCAAGGTCGTGGTCTGCTCCGACTTCACCTACCGCCGTGGCAAGGCCATCGCCCTGAAGCCCATCGTGGACGAGGCTGTCCGCGACCTGGTATCCGTGGACCACGTCATTGTCCACCGTCGAGGCTCCCGGCCCGGCGACGAACCCGTCACCTTCGCCAGTGAGCGCGAAAAGGACTTCTACGACATCCAGCAGGGCCGTGACATCCACTGCGACCCGGAGATGGTGGATTCCGAACACCCGCTGTTCATCCTCTACACCAGCGGCACCACCGGGAAGCCCAAGGGTGTGGTGCACACCACCGGCGGCTACATGGTGGGCGTGAACTACCTGAGCAAGGCCTTCTACCAGATCCAGGAGCGGGACATCTACTGGAGCACCTCGGACATCGGCTGGGTGGTGGGGCACAGCTTCATCGTCTATGGGCCCCTCAGCATCGGCGCCACGGTGCTCTGCCGCGAGGGCGCACCGGACTACCCAAGCGCCGAGGTGACCTGGGAAATCTGCGAACGCTTCGGCGTCAATGTGATGTTCACCGCCCCCACTGCCGTCCGCATGTGGATGAGCCACGGGGCCGAGGCACCTGGCAAGTACGACCTCAGCAAGCTGCGTCTCATGGCCTGCGCCGGTGAGCCGCTCAACCCCGAGGCCCATCGCTGGGCCCAGAAGCACCTCGTGGGCCAGGGCAACGGCCAGGTGGTGGACAACTGGTGGCAGACCGAGATCGCTGGTCCTGTCATCGGCACGCTGCCCACCTTTGAGGCCCGGCCAGGCAAAGCCGGCAAGCCCATGCCCGGTGCCCAGATGGCTGTGGTGAACCACGACGGCTCCCCGGTCCCCGACGGCCAGGGCGGCCTCCTGGTCATCAAGCACCCGCTGCCCTACATGCTGCGCACCGTCTGGAACGACCACAAGCGCTACGAGGAGTACTGGAAGGAGATCCCCGGCTTCTACACCGTGGGTGATGTGGCCGTGAAGGATGCCGATGGCTACTTCGCCGTGCTGGGTCGGTCGGATGATGTGCTGAATGTCGCTGGTCACCGCATCGGTACCGCCGATGTGGAGGGCTCCCTCATCCGTCATCCCGCCGTGGCCGAGAGCGCCGTGGTGGGCCTGCCGGATCCGATCAAGGGCGAGCGGATCATGGCCTTTGTCGTGGTCAGGGCCGGTTTTGCCACGGGCCCCGGCCTCATCGCCAGCCTCAAGGACCACGTCCGCGAGGACCTGGGCGGCATTGCCATGCCCAGCGAGATCGAGATCTGCGCCTCGCTGCCCAAAACCCGCTCCGGCAAGATCCTCCGCCGTGCCCTCAAGGCCCAGGCCCTGGGTCAGGATCCGGGCGATCTCAGCACGCTGGCGGATTAACCTTATCCGGGGGTTCCGTGCTTGCGCACACACCCCCGGACCCCCGCGCAAGAGCCCGGCAAAGCTGGGCTCTTGCTTTGTTATCCGGGGGTTCCGTGCTTGCGCACACACCCCCGGACCCCCGCGCAAGAGCCCGGCAAAGC
>CAITBU010000456.1 GCA_903890595.1 uncultured Holophagaceae bacterium
GAGCTCATCAAGTGGAAGGAACTCCTCGGCCAGATCGAGGATGCCACCGACAAGGTTGAGCTGGTGGCCAAGGTGATCGGCTCCACCGTGATGAAAAACGCCTGAGCCCAAGATGATCGAAGTCTTCCTGATTCCCTCCCTGGCAGTGCTGGTCCTCCTGGCCTGGGGCATCGACTACATCAACGGCTTCCACGACACCGCCAACTCCATCGCCACCGTGGTGAGCACCGGGGTCTTGCCGGCCAAGTACGCCCTGGCCATGTCGGCCACCCTGAACTTCGCCGGCGCCTTGGCCGGGACCTCCGTCGCCACCACCATCGCCAAGGGCATCGCCGACAGCCAGCACGTGGTTCCTGCCGTCATCGCTGCCGCCCTCCTGGCCGCCATCACCTGGGACCTCCTCACCTGGTGGTTCGGGATCCCTTCCAGCACCAGCCACACGCTTCTGGGCGGACTGTCCGGGGCGGTCGTGGCTCATGCCGGATTCAAGGCCCTGCACATGAACAAGCTGAAGGAGATCGGTGCCTTCATCATCATCTCCCCGGCGATGGGCTTCATCGTGGGCATGGTCCTGATCCTGATCATCCTCTGGGTGGTCCGTCACTTCGCCGGCCACCGGGTGAACGCTGTCTTCCGGAAGGCCCAGCTGGTCAGCGCCGCCGCCATGTCCTTCACCCACGGCCAGAACGATGCCCAAAAGGCCATGGGTATCATCTGCCTCGCCATGATCGCCTACAAGTTCCACCTGCCCCTGGACGCCAAGCTGAAGGTGATCGTCCCCCTCTGGGTGAAGATCGGCAGTGCTCTGGCGATGGCCATCGGTACCGCCTCGGGCGGCTGGAAGATCATCCGCACCATGGGCACCAAGATCGTCAAGCTGCGCCCCATCCACGGCTTTGCGGCTGAGACCGCCGCTGCGGCGGTGCTCTTCACCACCGCCCACTACGGGATTCCGGTCAGCACCACCCACAGCATCACCGGGGCCATCATGGGCGTCGGCACCTCCATGAACGCCAGTGCCGTGCGCTGGGGCGTGGCAGGCAACATCATCATGGCCTGGGTGCTCACCATCCCCATCAGTGCCTTGTTGGCGGCAGGCTTCCTCAAGCTGGTGGCACCGTTCTTCTAGAGTCCGGTCGAAGTACCGGAGTTGTTGCTGGGTCGTCATTGCCCCTTCACATCCAGCCCTGAGAATCATCATCCACATCAATGGAAACCCTGTAACAGCAAGGTTTCACGCATTTTCCAGCGAGTTTCCGTCAAGGAAATACGGCTGTCATGACAGGCCCCGAACCTGGGTTCATCCCCAAGGGAGGAGCCCCATGACCATCGAGCCCATCACCCAGCACCCGGAAGGTGCGCGCTACACGGTCCGGTCCATCGGCAGCGACGACTTCGTCCACCTCCAGCGCCTGGAGGCCGAGATCTGGTCCGGCGACGGGGCCGGGGAGCTCTGCCCTCACTACCTGCGCCTCTGCACGGAGCTCTACCGGGACTGGTGCTTCCTGGCCTTCGATGGGGACCGCCCTGTGGGGTATGTCCTCAACTTCGTCAGCGGGACAACGGTCTACTGCGCCACCCTGGCCGTCCACCCCGAGTACCAGAAGGGGCGGGTGAACTACCTGCTCATCCGCGCCATGGTCTCCAAGCTGCTCACGGCCGACATCGCCGAGTGCCGCTTCCTGGTGGAGCCCGGCAACAGCGATGCCCGCAGCGTCCACAACGCCCTGGGTGCCCGGGTGGTGGAAGAGGTGAAGGACTTCTATGCACCGGGCGACACCCGCCTCTGGTCTGCCATCACCCGGGATGACCTGGAGCGGGTCCGGGCCCGCTACACCCGCCTGAAGCTCGTCTCCTAGGAGCCCCCATGTCCCTGGCTGGCGTTTTGATGCCCACCTTTGCCCTGCTACCCAGCCTGGCGGGAACTGCCGAGGCCCTGCCCGGGATGCATCGCTGGGCCCGCAGGCTGGTCCCTGAACTCGGCATTGAGCTGGAGATCCGCGGCACCCTCCGACCCGACATCGGCCTCTGGGTATCCAACCACCTCAGCTGGGTGGACCCAGTGGTGCTCATGAGCCTGCGCCCCATGGCCACCATCGCCAAGCAGGAGGTGGCCTCCTACCCCATCCTCGGCCCCTGGGCCCGCCGCTCGGGCATGCACTTCGTCGACCGCAGCGATCCCACCAGCCGGGCGTCGGCCATGAACATGTTCGCGGCCGCTCTGCAGGCCGGCCGGGACATGCTCCTGTTTCCGGAGGGCACCACCACCCGGGGCGAGCGTCTGGCCCCGCTGTACGAGGGAGGCCTGCGCGCCGCCTTCGACCTGGGCGTACCGGCCCAGCCCCTGCGCCTGGCCACCCCGGCTGCCCACTATCCCTGGACCGGGGACGAGAGCCTACTGCCGCACCTCCGCACCCTCCTCGGCACCCAGACCAAGGTCTGCCTCACGGCCGAGGAACCCCTCTTCCCCGCTGATTTTCCGGACCATACCGCCTGGATCCAGGCCTTCCGCTTTGCCTTGGAACCGAGGGATTTTAATGTCTGCTGAGGCCGTCTTCCAGAACCTGCGTACGGGGCTCACGCCCTTTCTTGGCCTGCCCTTGCAGCTGGACCCGGGACCCGCCACCGGCGTGGTCCTGGGGGTTCCCTGTGATGCCGGTGTGATCAACCGCCCTGGTGCCCGCCTGGGGCCCTGGGCCCTGCGAGCCGCATCCATGGGCATGGGTACCTTCCCCATGCCAGAGCGCTTGCGCGAAGGCTTGGCCATCGCTGGGCCCGAATCAGGGAAGGGCTGGGTGGATGGCGGCAACATCCCCACCCTGCCCTTTTCCCTGAACCAGGCGCTGGACACGGTGCAGTCCACCGTCGGGGCCTGGGCCGGCTACGGCTGCCGCACCCTGCTGCTCGGGGGCGACCACTCCCTGACCCTGGGGGCCCTCCGCGCCCTTGCGCTGCAGTATGGGCCACTGGGGCTCCTGCACGTGGATGCTCACCCAGACGCGGCGGATGCCGCTGCCTGGGGCACCGACATCCATCACGGAACCTGGCTGCGCCAGGCCCTCCTGGAGGGTCTCCTGGACCCCGAGCGCATCGTGCAGGTGGGCCTCCGGGCCCCCCGCTTCGATGCCGACGAGCTGGCCTTCCTGAAGGCGGCCGGGGTGCGCATGTGGGCCCCCGCCGACCTCCGGGATCCGTCCCTGGCCTCCTGGCTGCAGCGGGACCTGGCCACGGTCGGTCAGGGCCCTGCGTACCTGAGCATCGACCTGGACGCTCTGGACCCGGTCCTGGTCCCGGCCGTGGCCGAGCCGGTCCCCGGCGGCCTGGAGCTGCCCGAAGTCCTGCGCCTGATCCACGCCTGC
>CAITBU010000457.1 GCA_903890595.1 uncultured Holophagaceae bacterium
CACGCCAGCCTGGTGTTTCGCGGCGGGCGAGCCGATGAGCCCACGGCCCTGGCGGGGGCCACGGACTTGCTGGCCCGCATCCTGTATGCCTCCACCTGGCCGGAGGATGTGGAAGGGGGTCGAACCCAGGCGGCCCTGGACGCCCTGCTCAAGCAGGAGGAGGGCCTCCTGGAGTCCCTGCGACTGGAGCGCCTCCGGGAGCTGCGGGCGCCCGGGACCGGCACTCACCGGGCTTCCCTGGAAGCGGGCCTGGCCGCTGTCCAGGCCCACCTGCAGGAGCACCTCTCGGCCTCGCCCCTGCTGGATCTGGTGCGGGCCCAGGGTGGCCGCCAGTCCGCCGAGGCCACCGCCGATGCCCTCGTGGCCCGCCTGGACCTCCCGGTGGAGGCCTTCCAGGCCTGGTGCCGCAGCGAGGGCCAGCGTCTGCGCACTCTGCAGCTGAGCCGCTTCTCGGAGGGTCGGGCGGCCCTGGTGGCCGACCTGCGCACCAAGGTCGAGGCCGAGCCCGGTCCGGCCCTCATCCTGGGGGCGGCCCTCCCCGGTCACCCCTACGGCCGGAACCTGGCGGACCACCTGCCCACCGTGGAGGCTCTGCGCTGGTCGGACCTGCGGGCGCACGCTCGGCGCAGCCTGAGCCCTGAGCGCCTCACCGTGATCCTGGTGGGGGGCCTGAGCCTCACGCAGGTTCTGCCCGACCTGGAGAAGCACCTGGGCACCCTGCCCGTCCCCCTGGACCGGGAAGAGCCCCCCCTTCCGGAGATCCATGCCGGTCTGGGTGATCGCCGGGTGCAGGCCACGGTTGGCACCACGCCCCGCCTGCTCACGGGCTGGCGCGTCCCCCCCCGGAGTCACCCCGACCACCTGCCCCTGCAGATGGCAGCCCACCTGCTGGGAGGGGGCGCCAGCAGCAGGCTGTCCTCCCACCTCGTCCGCCAGAAGGCTCTGGCGCGCGAGGCCACCCTGCGCATGGACCTGCCGGGTGGGCGCCAGCCCGGCCTCCTGCTGGTGGAGCTGGAGCCCGCCCCGGGCCACAGCCTGGCTGAGCTGGAGGCGGCCCTGCATGCGGAGATCCTCATGCTCCAGCAGGAGCCCATCGCCCAGGCGGCCTGGTCCCGGGCCCTGGCCCAGCTGGAAGCGGACTACCTGCGCACCCTCGACGAGCCCGCTCGCTTGGCCGGGGCCCTGGGGCAGGCCTGGGCGGAGGGAGGCGACTGGCGCCTCCTGGACCTGGAAGCCCAGCGGCTGCGCAACCTGGCGCCGGAGACGGTCCAGGCCGCCGCCCGGGCCTGGCTGCAGCCCAGCCACCGCACCACCGCCCGCCTGGAGCCCTCGATGGCCGATGGCCAGGATCCCCTCGAGGCAGAGATGTCCCGGGTGCTGCTGGCCCTGGCGGCCACCCGGGTGAAAGACCTCGCCCAGCGGGAGCACCTGGTGGCCGAGGGTCTCCGCCAGCTGCGCATGCTAAGCCCCGACGAGCGGCGCCGCACCCTGCAGCTGCTGGAAGCCCAGCTGCCGGGGGCGAAGCGATGAAGGCCACCCTCCTGGCCCTCCTGGCCACCACAACCCTCCTGGCCCAGCCCCGGGCCCACACCTTCACCCTGCCCAATGGGCTCCGGGTGGTCCACCTGGAGGACCGGGAGCGACCCCTGGTGCGGGTCTCCCTCCTGCTGCGGGTGCTGCCCTCCGACACCCCACCGGGACGCCCCGGCCTGGCCCTCCTCGCTGGCCGGATGCTGACCGGCCCCGGCGGACCCCGCACCGAGGCCGTCGACCGGGACCTGGAGGCGGCAGGGATCCGCCTCGAGACCGCCAGTACCCCCGAGGGCATCACCTGGAAGCTGGCCGCCCGGAACCGTGAGCAGGACCGGGCCATGGGCCTCCTCGCCGAGCTGGTCCTCCGCCCGGTCCTCAACCCCCAGCACCTGGCGGCCTGTCGGGCGGACTGCATGAAGGACCTCTTTCAGCGGGGCGTCGCCCCCGGGGACCGCCTCCGCGAGGCCCTGGCCTGGGACCCCGCTGACCGGCCCACGGAGGGCACCCTCCTGGCCATCGGACCGGACGACCTGACCACCTTCCAGCAGCGGGTCTTCCGCCCGGAACGGGCCACCCTCATTCTCCATGGCGACCTGGGCCTCGAGCAGGCCAAGCGCCTGGTGATCCTCAATTTTGGTTCCTGGCCGGCCGGCCCGCCCACCCCTGCTGCGCTCCCTTCGAACACCCCGACGCCGCCCCCAGCCCAGCCGGTCCTCATCCCCAGGCCAGGTCCTGCCCTGCGGATCCAGGCCCTGGCCCCCCTACCTGGGGACCTGCGCCCTGAATCGGCTGCCCTCCTCAGCCTGCTGGTCCCTGGGGACCCCCTCCTTGCGCCCCTCCGGGCCACCTGGGAGGGGACGGGCTTCGCGCTCACTCTGGATACCACCACCCTCGGCGGACAGGAGGCCTGGACCCTCTTCTTCGGGCGCCTAGCCACCCTGGCCCAGCGTGGGTTCAGCCCTGCCAACCTGGACCGCGCCCGCCGGATCTGGGGGGCTTCCCTGAGCCTGGACGCCCTCGACCCTGAGGCCCAACTGGCCCGGGCCCTGGCGACCCTGGAAGGCCGAACACCCACCCGGGAGGCCCTCGGTGCCCTGACCCTGAAGGACCTGAACGCAGACCTGCGGCGCTGGCTGGAGCCCACCCACCTCCGGGTCGGGGCGGTCGGCCCGGCGGGGACCCTGGAGGCTCTGGCTAAACCGTGATGCCGAAGCGGCTCGCCAGGTCCAGGTAGCGCGCCCGGATGCCCTCAACAACCGGGGGCGGGAGGTGCGGGGCGGGTGGCTGCTTGTCCCAGCCTGGGACGGATTCCAGGTAGTCCCGGAGGAACTGCTTGTCGAGGCTCGGGGGATTCTCGCCCGGCGTCCAGCGATCGGCCAACCAGTAGCGGCTGCTGTCGGGGGTGAGGGCCTCGTCGATGAGGAGCAGCTCGCCCGCCGGATCGAGGCCAAACTCGAACTTGGTGTCGGCGAGCAGGATCCCGTGTTCGGCCGCCAGCGCGGCGCCCCGCTGGTAGAGGGCCAGACTGAGCTCCCGCACCCGGTCGGCGGTGGTCTCGCCGATCATCTCGGCCATGCGCTCAAAGGAGATGTTCTCGTCGTGCCCCTCCTCGGCCTTGGTGGCGGGGGTGAAGATCGGCTCAGGCAGGCGGTCAGCGAGCCTCAGGCCCGCAGGCAGGGGCACACCGCACACGGCCCCGTCGGCCTGGTACTCCTTCCAGCCGCTGCCCGCCAAGTAGCCCCGCACCACGCACTCCACAGGCAGGGGCTCGGTCTTCTCCACCACCACGGCCCGCCCGGCCAGCTCCTCGCGGAAGGCCTCAAGTTCAGCGGGCCAGCCCGCCTTCCCCCGGAAGTGGTTGGGCACCAGGTCCTCCGTGACGGAGAACCAGTGGGACGCCACGGCCGTGAGGATCCGCCCCTTGTCAGGAATGCCGTCAGGCATGATGCAGTCGAAAGCACTGATGCGGTCCGTGGCAACGATCAGGAGCAAGCTGCCCAGATCATAGACGTCGCGGACCTTGCCCCGGCGAAAGAGCGGAAATGGCAGGTTGGTGCTCAGCAACACAGACATGGGAACCTCGGGGTGGGTTCATTGTCGCAGAGGGGCGGGGGGCTATCAGCTATCGGCTATCAGCTATCAGCTATCGGCTATCGGCTAAAGCGGGCCCCGGATGGGCCCAACTTCCGGGTGCGGGGTTTGGCTGATAGCTGATCGCCGACAGCCCTCATTAAGCAGGCCCTGGGTGGGTCGAGCACCAGGTGGTTGGCTTTGGCTGACAGCTGATAGCCGACAGCTGCTCCTAAATAAGCTCCGGCAGGTGCCTCGGCGTGGGGGCGGACCAGTGCAGGCCGGAGGGTAGGAGCGCGTAGCGGTTCATGACACCGACCCAGCGGGCCAGCTCGGACTCGTGCACCCGGCCATCCTGGCCCATGGGCAGGCCCAGGCGCTGGGTAAGGTCATCCACTTCGCCGCCACTGATGCCCAGCAGGTCCGGCAGGTCCTCCAGGGCGTGCATCCGGTCCCCCGGGGGGGGGCTCAGCACCCGGTAGTCAAAGGTCTCCTGCAGCACCGATGTGGTAGCGGCGGCATCCAGCTCCTGGGCGGCATCCAGGTGGGGGAAGGGGTTGCCCCCCAGGAGTCCCATGGCCTGGGCCATGCCGAGGTGAGCCAAAAGATGCAGCGGCTGGGTCTTGAGGACGGCCTCGAAGGCAGCCCGGGCCTCCTGGGGCTTGCCCAGGGCCAGAAAGGCCTCCCCCAGCCGGAGCTTCGCCTCCAGACGGTCGGGCTCGGCCCGGGTCCAGCGCTCCGCGACGGCGACCATCTCCTCGGGCATCCCCTGGCTCCGAAAGAAGCTGGCCAGATAGGCCAGGCTGGCCACATCCCGGGGGGCCACCATGAGGAGGCGGTCCAAGATCTCAGCAGCCCGGATGGCCTGGCCTTCCTGGTCGAGCTTGCGGGCCCAGTCCCGGAAGATCTCCACCTGCCGTGCCACCGGGTGGTTGAGGGTGGACCGGGTCGGGTCTGTAGGATGAAGGATCTGCGTCTTCACCCAGAGGTAGCGCAGGGCATTCCGCCCCTCGGGCTCGGTCAGCCCTTCTTCGAGCGCATGGATGATGAGCTTCAGGCCGTATTCCCAGTAGTCGGGCATGGGCATCTGCACATGGGTGCGCAGCTCCCGGCGGAGCGGCTCGAGGTGGTTGCCGGGTCGCCCAAGGTGGAGGCGGAGCCGGATCAACTCCAAGCCAACCTCCTCGCCGGGCTGGATGGCCATGCGCAGGGCCAGCTCCCCGGTTTCCGGGTCGAAGTCATCGAGAATCAGGAAGCGGAGCGTTGCCCTCATGGAATCGAGGGTAGCAAACCCGGGGAAGACTTGGAGGCCCCAGCCTCTGTTGCACGGTGGTGCTAAAAGATCTTCGGAAAATTCCTTCACCTAGATCCTAAGATGGTTGACCCGGCCCCATCCGGGACCGATGATGCCTTATCTGTGCGACTGGAGACCTCGATGCGCAAGCCAAGCCTCCTCCTGTTCCTGCTGGCTGCCCTGCCGGCCTGGTCAGGCGAGGTGGGCATCCTGCTGGACAAGCAGGTGGGCAAGGCCCAGGCAGCCTTGGGTTTCAGTACCCAGAAGTACGACGCCGTCAGCCCCACCGGCCAGGGCTTCCGAATTGGCATGGATGTCCTGGACCTGAAGGTGGCAGCCCTCCAGATGAACGCCACCTGGCACAACCGCACCAGCTCTGACCTGAGCTACGGCGGTGCCCGCCTCGGGGACCTGGAGAACCAGTACTGGGCTGCCGGTGCGACCGTGAACTGGAAGCTGCTGGTGAACTTCGGCGCGGGCGTCGAGTACCGCTCGGAGAAGATCACCTACCGCCCCACCGTCGGTGCAGGTGCCGATGCCACCCTGCTCCGTCCCTGGGCCAAGGTCAACTTCGGCTTCAGCATCCCCACGCCGGTGGTGAGCCCCTTCATCCTGCTGGAGCTGGCCGCCCCCCTCTCCCGGCGGGACTCCACCAGCACGCCCAAGGACTTCGCCGAAGCCATGGCCCCCCAGATGCAGGTGGGGCTCTACGGCGGCATTCGGTTCTAGTC
>CAITBU010000458.1 GCA_903890595.1 uncultured Holophagaceae bacterium
CTGCCGCCCCCGGAGCCCCACGTGAAGGACACCCGGAAGGGCAAGGCCGCGGCCAAGGCGAAGGTCAAGTCCAAGGGACAGAAGGGTAAAGCACCCAAGGGCAAGGCCGCACCCAAGGCCAAGGCCAAGTCCGCGGGGGCTGCCAAGTGAAGATTGGGGTTCTCACCTCCGGCGGGGACGCGCCGGGCATGAACGCTGCCATCCGCGCCGTGGTGCGCCAGGCCGATGCGCTGGGCCACGAGGCCTGGGGCATCCGCCGGGGCTACCAGGGCCTGCTGGACGGGGACCTGGCTCCCCTGAGCAGCCGCGCCGTCGCCAACATCCTGCAGCGGGGCGGGACCATGCTCCAGACGGCCCGCTGCCTGGACTTCCATAAGCCCGAGACCCGCATCCGGGCCGCTGGGATCCTCCAGGAGGCTGGCATCGAGGCCTTGGTGGTCATTGGCGGGGACGGCAGCTTCCGGGGGGCGGAGACCCTCATGCGGGAGCACGGGGTGGCCTGCGCCGGGATCCCGGGCACCATCGACAACGACCTGCCGGGGACTGAGCGGACCCTGGGCTTCGACACGGCCCTCAACACTGCCGTGGAGGCCATCGACCGCATCCGGGACACGGCCTCCAGCCACGGCCGGGTGTTCCTGGTGGAGGTCATGGGGCGCAGCTCCGGCATGCTGGCGGTGCACACGGCCCTGGCCTGCGGCGCCGAAGCGGTGCTCTATCCCGAGTCCCACGAGGACGGGTACAACACCCTGGTGGCGCGCCTGAAGGCCCACTGGGAGGCCGGCAAGCGCAGCTCCATCGTGGTGGTGGCCGAGGGCGACATGGTGGGCCGGGCCATGGCCGTGGGCGAGCAGCTGAAGCGGGACCATGGCCTGGATCTGCGGGTGGTGGTGCTGGGCCATGTGCAGCGCGGAGGCAGCCCCACGGCCCTGGACCGCATCTGGGGCAGCCGCTGGGGGGCCGAGGCCGTGCGCCGGCTGGACCGGGGCGAGCGGGGCTTCTACATGGCCGAGGTGGCCGGGGCCCTGGTGGCCCAGCCCCTCTCGAAGGTCCTCGACCCTCAGCCCGTGCCGCCGGGGGACCTGGGCGCCCTGGTGTCGATCCTTTCCCGCTAAGCAAGGTTCTTCTGAAGGGGACAGCATGAACGCGACTCAAACTGTGGCCGTTGTCATGGCCGGCGGCCGGGGCACGCGGTTCTGGCCCCGCAGCCGCAACGCTCGGCCCAAGCAGTTCCTGGCCATCGTGGGCACCGAGACCCTGCTCCACCAGACGGTGCGCCGCCTGGACGGCCACGTGCCCCCGGAGCGCATCTACATCGTGACCACCGAGGACCTGGCGGAGGAGACCCGGCGCATGCTGCCGGAGCTGCCCCCGGAGAATGTCATCGTCGAGCCCGAGGGCCGCAACACCGCGCCCTGCCTGGCTCTGGCCCTGGTGGAGATCGAACGCCGCGTCCCCAACGGGGTCATGGCCGTGCTGTCGGCGGACCACTGGATCGCGGACCGGGACCTCTTCCTGGCGGACCTGGACCTGGCCGTGGCCCACGCTGCCGGCCACCGGGAGCTGGTCACCTTCGGCATCCGCCCCGCCTATCCCGAGACGGGCTATGGCTACATCGAGTCCGAGGGGGAGGGCCCGGTGCTGAAGGTCTGCGCCTTCCGCGAAAAGCCCCCCACCGAGGTGGCCATCCAGTACCTGGCCTCGGGCCGCCACTACTGGAACGCCGGCATGTTTGTCTGGACCCTGGCCGATCTCCGCGCGGGGCTGCAGCAGCATGCGCCGGAGGTGCTGGCACCGCTCGATGCCTGGGTCCAGGCGGGTGCCCAGCCTGGCAGCCTGGCGGCGGCTTACCACCTGCTGCCCAAGGTCGCCATCGATGTGGCCCTCCTGGAGAAGGCCGCCACGGTGGCTGTGGTGCCGGCCCGCTTCCGCTGGTCGGACGTGGGCTCGTGGCCCGCCGCCATTGAGTTCCAGACGGCCGACGCCAACGGCAACGTCACCCAGGGTGACACGCTCCTGCTGAACACCCGGGACAGCGCCTTCTTCGGGGGCACCCGCCTCATCGCCGCCGCCGGCGTGGAGGGCCTCATCGTGGTGGACACGCCGGATGCCCTGCTGTTGGTGAAGAAGGATCAGGCGCAGAGCGTGAAAGATATCGTTGAGAGGTTGCGGGCGGAGGGACGATCCGACCTCCTCTGATTTGGCTGTCAGCTGTCAGCTATCGGCTGTCAGCCAGAACGTGTAACGAAGAATTGAGGTGCCAAATGAAACGACCTGAGA
>CAITBU010000459.1 GCA_903890595.1 uncultured Holophagaceae bacterium
ACCGCAAAGGTGAAGGCGAAGATGCCCAGGGGGAGGCTGAGCAGCAGGTAGAGCAGCGTGGTGTAGGCCCGGGGCAGGGCCAGGACGGCGAAGTAGCCAGGGCGGGGGGCGGCAAGGTCGGACATGGAACCTCCTGAGGTCTGCCCAGGCTACGGGGCCACCTCCGGCGGGTTGGTCGAGGATCGGCCAGCGAACGGTCCCTGCCGGTTAACCAGCCGCTTGGAGCCGCAGCAGGGTCACGGCCTGCCAGAGGATGTAGCCCCCCATGGCGGCCACCAGCAGGCCCCCCAGGCGCAGCAGGACGGCCTTCCAGGCCTGGCTCAGGCGGGTGCTGGCGAAGCCCAGGCCCAGGAGCAGGGGGGCGTTGCCCAGGCCAAAGGCCGCCATGCCGGCGGCGCCCATGCGCCAGTCCCCAGCGTCCAGGGTGCGCAGCAGCATCATGTAGACCAGACCGCAGGGGATGAGCCCCCAGAGCATCCCCAGGGCGAAGGGCAGGTGGCCCAGGGCGAGGCCCCGGCCGAGGAGGCGCTGCAGGGGCGCAGGCAGGCGGAACTCCATGAGGCCATCCGCCCGGCTGCCCAGCAGCATGACCAAGCCCATGAGCAGCATGAGCAGGCCCACGCCCAGCTTCACCCAGAGCTGCCAGGGCCAAGCCTGGGCAGCGATGAGGGCGGCGCCATCGGGTCGGCAGCAGGCGTGCATGTCCTGGACGGTCTGCAGGCGGGCAAAGCCCCCCAGGAAGCCGATGGCCGCGCCCAGGAGGGTGTACGTGACGATGCGGCCCGCCTGGAAGCGCAGGTGCCGGCCCCAGGGGGCACTGCCCTGCCGCGCCTGGGACAGCCCGAAGGCCGCCACGATGGGCCCGCACATGCCCGCACAGTGTCCCAGTGAGCCCAGCAGGCCTGCGATCCACATGACCACCAGCCAGGGGGCCGCATGGGGATGGTTAAGCCACTGTTCAAGCATGCCTCATGGTCCCCCGCGGGACCTGTGGGCCGCAAGGGACAGGCATCACGGATCCCCGGAGCCGTTGCCGACGCCGGGGTCAGTCCGGGTCTGCTGCTTTAGAACCTGATTCCGGCGTAGACGCCGAACTGGCTCTTGGCGGCGAGGGACTTGAGGCCTTCCGCATTAGAGGCGTTCAAGGTGAGCTTCGTGGTGGTCAGCGGGAAGGCCGCCTCGATCCCGAAGAAGGGCTTAAAGAGGGGGGACGGGATGGCGTAGCCCGCATTGGCCCGGACCCAGGCGCGACTGTAGGTGGTGCTGTCGGGGGTTCCTCCGAGGGTCCCGGAAAGCTTCTCCGAGCGGAGCTCCACGCCCACGCCCACGGCCACCACGGCCTTGAAGGTGGCCATTGCGCCCACGGACCAGTGCTGCTGCTTGAAGTCGCCCACCACCACGGTAGCGGAGCCGCCCAGGGAGCCCTTCAGGTCGGACTTGGCCTCTGGCTGGAAGCTGGCAGTGAGCTGCAGCAGGGCCGGGCCCATGTCAAAAACGGCAGCGCCGAAGCGAAGCCCCCAGACCGTCTTGCTGTCTGCTTCCATCTGGAGGGTGGACCCTGGCGCCACGTCCACATGGGGGGAGGGGTACTGCTGCTGGCCCAGGAAGAGGCCCACCTCGTAGGACTGGGCCAGGAGGGGCGTACCCCCTGCGATGAGAAGAAAGATGATTGTTTTTTTCATTTGCTTCTCCTTATGTCAAAAAGAAAACACAGACCAACGTCGTCCCCCAGAGAGGGCCGGTCAAGTGGGCAACAATTATAGCGACCCAGGCCTTGGCCCGAGCTTCGGGGTGCCAGCGGAGCTCGTTCGAACCTACTGGCCCCGCTTGAGGGCCAGGGCGCCGAAGTGGGAGACGCGGTAGCGGCCGGGCTCCCGCTCCCGCAGCAGGTCATGCTGCTCCAGGTAGGCCAGGTCCGCCGCCGCTGTGGGGCCCCCCACCGTCAGGAGCTTCTCCCGCTCCAGGCCTGGGTGCTTCGCCACGAGGGCGAGGAGATTCAGCTGACGAGGGGTGATGACATCGACCATGGGGGCTCCAGGCTGGGGGGAACTAACGGCGGACATCCGGCCTGCGCTGGATGCCCTTCTTCTTGTCCCAGTAGCCACCGGGGTCCACGAAACAGATGTTGTCCAGGTCGCTGACCCGCTCCTGCATGCAGGACTGGGCATCGGCGATGGCCTGGTGGTAGATGGCGGGGCCGATCTCCTTCAGGCAGAAGGTCAGGAAGGTACCGGCCCCCACCTCGCCCAAGCTCTCGCCGTATTCCTCGGCCACAAACTTCTGGATGGAGCCCCGCAGGGCCTTCTCGGTGTCGGGGGTGAGCTTGATGTCCATGGGGCCTCATTGACTGGGAAATGCCGTATCCGGTATGGGCGGGTGCATCAGCCTGCGGGTGGTCCCGGGGGTGGCTCAAGGGGTGGCTCTTCGGCCGGGGTTCCCTTGGCGAAGCGCTGAGCCTTCAGGTGGAAGTCGTCCGTGAAGGTCCGGCGCACCGGGGGGGGCGGCTCGGCCTCAGCCACCTGGCGGGCGCGGCGCACGCGCCACAGGCCGAGGGCCGCAGGCAGGAGCAGCACTGAGGGGTATTCCAGCAGGATGCGCAGCAGGCTGAAGCGGAAGTGGGTGGGCCGGAGACCGTCCTCGTACCAGGCCCCCATGATCCAGGCCTCATCCTCATGGCGCAGGTCATAGGCCTCGCTCTTCGCCATGTTCAGGACCTCCTCATCTTCGCCTCGTCGCACCGTGACGTAGTCAGTGAGCTGGCTGTCGGGGTTGGGCTCCACCTTCACGATGGCCAGGTGGCTCACGCCGGGGCGCTGCAGGTGGCAAAAGGGGTTCAGCGCCACCAGGAAGGCCTGCACGGCCGTTAGCCAGAGCACCGTACCCACCAGGGCCCAGAGCAGCGTCAGGGCGGTCCAGCGGAGGGCGGGGCGGGAGAGGGCAGACATGGAGGAAGTATCACAGAGGAGCGGTCCCCGCTGGCGATGCCTGTGACGCAGGCGGCCTCCTGCTGACGCTGACCCTGGCGGGCGACACGCTGGTCTCCCATTGTTTTCAATATTTGTATTAATTCGACCAGGCACAATTGTCTCAACAGTTATTTCACTGGTATTGAGTCCGCCACGCGACTACCTTCAGGGCCGCCCCCCGGAGGTGGGCCGCCATGAAGAATCCATTCCTTCCCCCATTGCTTTCAGGTCTCGCGCTCCTGGTGTCCACCGCCCTCCTGGGCCAGGGCACCATGCCGCCGCCGCCCCTCATCCAGCTCGTCCGCGAGGAGGTGAAGCCGGGCCACGGCGCCGCCCACGCAGCCACTGAGTCCGCCTGGACCCAGATCATGGCCAAAGGCAAGTCCACCGACCACTACATCGGCATGACGGCCATGACCGGGTCCTCGGAGGCGCTCTTCTTCATGGGCTACGCTTCCTATGCGGACTACGAGGCCAAGCAGAACGAGTTCGACGCCAACCCCGCAGCCAAGGCTGAGGTGGAGAAGATCTCCCGGGAGGATGGCGAGCACCTCACGAGCATCCGCACCTGGCTGGGCACCTACCGCAAGGACCTGAGCTACGGCCCGGATGTGGTGATTGCCCGCATGCGCTACTTCCGCGTCCGCACCTTCCGCGTCAAGCAGGGGCAGGACAAGGCCTTCGAGGCGGGCGTGAAGACGGCGCTGGCGGCCTACGAGAAGAGCCGCTACCCCGCCTCCTTCGCCTTCTACCAGATCACGGCGGGTACGGGCGGTCCCACCTACATGGTGTTCCGTCCCATGCAGTCGCTGGCAGAGATGGATGCCGCAGAGGTATCGGAGAAGGCCTTCCAGGAGGCCCTGGGTGAGGCCGGCCAGCAGGCCATGACCAGGACCTTCGCTGACACGGTGAACTCAGTCGAGAATCAGCTCTACTCCTTCAGTCCCAAGCTGAGTTATCCCGGCCCCAAGACCGTCGCCGGTGACCCCGCCTTCTGGACCGTCAAGCCGAATTAGCCGCCAGCAGGTCTGAAAAGAAACTGAGCACCGCCAAGGCGCCAAGACGCCAAGAAAAGCAGTGTTGGATGACAGGGAACACCCCTTGGCGCACTTGGCGTCTTGGCGGTGTTCCTTTGTCTTTCTATGGGGGCACCACCTCAGCCGCCACCGCGCTTGAGGAAGTCCTTGATGGCCTGAATGGCAGCGTCGGGGCGGGTCTGCAGCAGCCAGTGGGGGCCCTTCAGGGTGGTGATGTCGAGGTGGTCCAGGTGCTCCCGGATGGTGCGAGTGGCAGCCCTTGGGATGAGACGGTCGCTGCGGCCGCAGAGGGCGAGGATGGGTACCTCGATTTGGCGCAGCAGGGCCGTGTGATCCACTGCCACCACCGCCAGGAGGCGGGCCTTCAGCGTGGGCGGAGGTACCTGGGCCAGGGTCTTGCGCACCAGGGCCAGAAGGGGTTCCGTCGCCCAGCGCCCCAGCAGCAGGCGCCGCAGAAGGGGGAAGGGCAGGGTCACCGGGGGGAGGGCATGGAGCATGCGCGCAGCCCAGGCCAGGCCCGGGCGGGGGTTTTTGGCAAAGGTGACGCAGAGCACCAGGCCCACCAGGCCCGCCGGTCGCTCCGCCGCCAGGGCGATGGCCACGGGGCCCGAGAAGGACTCCCCCAGCAATAGGAAAGGCCGATCCGTGGGCAGGGCCGCCCGGGCGAAGTTGATGCAGTCGGCGTAGGCGGTCATGCTCACCGGGTAGCGCACCACCTTGGCTTCGAAGTCCCCCAGGGCCGGCAGAAACGGATCGAACATGAGCCCGGTGCCGTCCATGCCCGGGAGCAGGACCAGCAGCGGGAGCGGGGCGGCAGTCACCGGGCGAGTATCCCAGGATTCCTGGGGATTGAACAAGCCAACCCCCAGGCCCTGCTTCGTCTTCCTCGGCGTTTATCAGCCTTTGTCGGTGTTCATCGGTGTTCCGCTTTTGACTGAACGGCTCGCGGCAGCGAGCTGTTCTTCGGTGAGACCGAAGAGCGGGGCCACGGTCCTGCCGCGGAGGCTGGCCATGAGATAGAGCTGCCCGCGGTGGTGGGCCTCATGCTCGATCATGGCCCGCAGCCACTTCCAGGTGGCCATCTCTGAGCCGGAGGGGTTTCGGCAGGGACCCAGCAGGTCGGCATCACTGAGGCTGCTGAACGCGACCAAGGCTTCCCGGTGGCACTGGTCCAGGTAGGCCCGCAGGCCTTCCACACCCGAGGCCAGCTCCGGGCCATGGCCGGGGTAGCTGCTGGGACGGCCCTGCACGTTCTCCGCCCACATGAAGCGCTCCAGCCCCGCCAGGTGCCGGAAGAGGTCGCCAAAGGTGAAGGCCCCCGGAGCGGGCGCCCACTCCAGGTCCTCAGCCGTGAGGGCCTCCAGCACCCGCACCGTGCGCTGGCGGGCATTGCGCCAGTAGGAGAGGAAAGATGGCGTGTCCTGGAGCATGCGGCGAGTATCCCAGGATCATCGAGCAATGGACAGGTTTTGGCGAACCGGCGACGCCACACTAGAAGCACCCCGCCGACAGCCTGGATGGAAGACCGCTGGGGACATACCCTGTGAGGGCCCCGGGCCCCGCATCCCTTCTCACGGAGACGTCATGACTGCGATCATCCTGGACTACTTCGGTGACTGGAAGACCCGCCTGCTGACCTGCCCCACCTGTGGCTGGACAGGCACGTTCCGGGAGGGCTTGACCGAGATCTATGATTCGCTGGAGGACTGCGAGTGCCCCGGGGAACATGGCTCCCTGGCCCGGCCCATGTTGGCGATCCTGCCTTTTCCTACATTGGAGGATTCCCGGCGGAACTGGGCCAGCCTCCCTGAAGCGGAGAAGGCCCACGTGGAGGCCATCGAGGTGTCACTGAACGCATTCGAGCGCCTGAAGCTGAGGTCCGCAGCCGCCCTTCCTGACCTTCCCGACCCGGTGCTGGACCTGCTCTGGGACCAGGAGGGCGACGAGGTCGTGCTCCGCCTGGGGGACCGGGAGGTCTGGCGGGAGCCTGTGCGCTACGAGGCCGTCTGGCGCTTCGACGAGGTCCTGGCCTTGCTCCGGGAGAAGTACGGTGCCCGGCTGCGCGATCTGCTGCCCACTCCGGCCAGCGAGTACCACCTCTACGGCGACAAGCTCTGGTCTCCGGGCGCCGTCCAGCGCACGCGCGAAGGGCTGCGGCTGGCGTGGGAAGCGGCCCAGCAGACGCCCTGAGGCAGGGCCCCTGGCGGCGGGTATCCTGGCCCATGCGCCGCCCGAAACTGATCCTCTTCGACCTGGATGGCACCCTCCTGGACAGTGCGCCGGACCTGGCTCACTGCGTCAACGTGATGCTGGCGCACTTTGGCCGGCCCCCCTGCGGCGAGGACGAGGTCCGCACCTGGGTGGGCAACGGCACGGCGCGGCTGGTGGGCCGGGCGCTGACGGGCAGCTTGAATGGCGACCCGGGCGTAGCGGCGGTGGCCGAAGCCCTGCCTGTGTTCATGGCGGCCTACGCTCAGCACGCCCTGGTGCATTCGGTGCTCTATCCCGGTGCGCGGGAGTGCCTTGCCGCCCTGGCGGACGCAGGCCATGCCCTGGGCTGCGTCACCAACAAGGCCGCGCGCTTCACAGAGCCGGTGCTGCGGCAGCTGGGCCTGCTGAACGCCTTCGGGCTCGTGCTCAGCGGCGACTCCCTGCCGGAGATGAAGCCCCATCCCATGCCGCTGCTGCATGCGGCAGCGCACTTCGGCGTTCTGCCTGCCGACAGCCTGCTGGTGGGCGACTCCGTGACTGATGTGCAGGCGGCCCGGGCCGCAGGCTTTGGCATCATCTGCATGAGCTACGGCTACAACCACGGCCGCGACATCCGGGAGGCCAAGCCCGATGCCGTCCTCGACAGCCTGGCAGCGCTGCCGGTTCTGCTGGCGGGGATGGCTCAAACGTAGATGAAAAAGGATTAGGGCAAGGGCTGGGATGACAAACATTCTACGGGCCGCATTTCTGCGAGGAGCGTTTCGGGTGCGATATCTTGTTCGTGGGGCCAGGTCACGGCGCCCAGCAGGGTGCTGACCTGGTTGAAGTAGGCCACCTCGCGTAACTCGCAGAAGGTGCCCCGACCCAGGTAGGGCTTCACGTCGAAGATCCCCTTGCGCCCATCCTCAATCTCCACGTAGATCTGGAAATCGGGAAGTGGCTTGACCACCTTAACGTCCCAGTGCATGTATGCCTCAGAGTGGTTCAATCTTATATGGATTTTCGCCACTGACGGCCAATTCCCAGTCTGCCAATAACTCATCGCGGTGGAGCTCGATCCAGGCCTGTACCAACCGTAACTGTTTGCGAGGAATCTCACCCGCTAGGATGTCCCCCTCACCCAGGCTTATGGAGGCCTCGAACTCAGCGTACTTTGCGTGCAGGTGCGGCAGGTTGTGATGCTGGTTATCCAGCAAGTACATGCGGATGATGATGCCGTAGAACATCGAGATGATTGGCATGACAACCTCCATGCGCACAACTATTAAGGCTCACCCCATGGGCTCTTCGTGCTGGCACTTGGGGCAGATCAGCACCTGGATGGGCTCCTTGCCGCGGGGCTTGCGGGTCTTCTCGCCCATGCTCGGGTTCTTGCACGCAGGGCAGGTGACGGGGACGGGCTTGTCCCAGGCGGTGTGGTCGCACTTGGGGTAGTTGGTGCAGCCGTAGAAGATCTTGCCGAAGCGCGTCTTGCGAGGGCTGAGGCCGCCGCCGCACTTGGGGCAGGGCACCGCGAGGATGTCCTTCTTCACCGTCTTGCAGGTGGGGTAGTCGATGCAGCAGACGAACTCGCCGTAGCGGCCGTGGCGCTTCACGAAGGGCTTGCCGCAGGTGCCGCAGGGCTCGCCGGTGGGCTCGTCCGCAGGCACGGGGATGCCCTTGGGATCGGCCTTCACAATGCCCTTGCACTTGGGGTAGCTGGGGCAGGCCCAGAAGGGCCCCCACTGGCCCTTGCGCAGGTTCATGGGGGTGGTGCCGCAGAGGGGGCACTCCGGCGCGTCCTCCGGCTCCTCCAGCTTTTCCACTTCCTCGGTGTGGCTGCACTCCGGGTACTTGGAGCAGCCGAAGAAGAGCCCGTTCTTGCCGATGCGCTTGAGGATCGCGCCCGCACACTTGGGACAGGTCTTGTCCGTGGCGACGCCGGCCTTGAGGTTTTGCATGTCGGCCCCGGCGGCCTTCAGGGAGGCCTCGAAGGGACCGTAGAAGTCCGTCATGGCCTTCTTGAAAGTGAGGCCACCCTCCTCGATGCGGTCCAGGCTGGCCTCCATGCTGGAGGTGTAGCTGGGGTCCAGCAGGTCCTTGAAGCCCTGAATCAGCAGGTCCGTTACCACCATGCCCAGCTCGGTTGGCTTGAAGCGGGCCTCGTGCTTCTTTACGTAGTCCCGGTCCTGGATGGTGGAGATGATGCTGGCGTAGGTGCTGGGGCGGCCGATGCCGTCCTCTTCCAGCTCCTTCACCAGGGTGGCTTCGTTGAAGCGGGCGGGCGGCTTGGTGTGCTGCTGGTCAGCATCCAGCTGTTCCAGGCGCAGGGGCTCGCCCTGCTTCATGGCTGGCAGGGCCGTGCCGTCGTCTTCTTCTTCGCCATCCGGAGAGGTGGCGTCCGCGATGGCCTCGGCCTCGGCTTCGGTCTTGTCGGCGCGGTACACCGCCAGCCAGCCGGCGAAGCGCTCGATCTCGCCCTTGGCCTCGAACACGGCCGTGTCGGCGCCCACCGGGGCCTCGGTCTGGACCACGGTCTCGTCGAAGCGGGCGGCCTCCATCTGGGAGGCCATGGTGCGGCGCCAGATGAGGGCGTAGAGGCGGAACTGGTCCGGCTCCAGGTGGCCGCGCAGGCTCTCCGGCGTGCGCGTGATGTCCGTGGGACGGATGGCCTCGTGAGCGTCCTGGGCGCCGGCCTTGCCCGTGTAGACGCGGGCCTTGGCGGGCAGGTACTCCTTGCCGTATTTCTTGGCGATGAAGTCGCGGGTGGCCTCGATGGCCTCGGGGGCCATGCGGGGCGAGTCGGTGCGCATGTAGGTGATGAGGCCCACCGGGCCCTCGCCGAAGTCCGCGCCTTCATAAAGGCGCTGGGCGTTCTGCATGGTGCGGCTGACGCTCATCTTGAGCTTCTGGGCGGACTCCTGCTGCAGCTTGGCCGTGGTGAAGGGGGCGGCCGGGTTGCGGCGCTTCTCCTTGGTCTCCAGGCTGGTGACTTTATAGGTGGCCTTTTCCAAGGAGGCCTTCAGGGTCTTGGCCTGGGCGGCATCCCCCACCCGGCGCTGGGTGGCGCGGTTGCCGGTCTGCAGGGCCTGGCCCCCCAGCTTCACCAGCTTCATCCAGAAGGAGGGCGGCAGCGGGGCGGCGAAGCGGGCCTTGAGCACCCAGTATTCAACGGGGTTGAAGGCCAGGATCTCCCGCTCCCGGTCCACGATGATGCGCACAGCGACGCTCTGCACCCGGCCGGCGCTGAGGCCCCGGCGGACCTTCTCCCAGAGCACCTGGCTGACCTTGTAGCCCACCAGTCGGTCGAGCACGCGGCGGGCCCGCTGGGCGTCCACCAGCTTGCGGTTGATGACGGTGGGGGCGGCCATGGCCTTCTGGATGCCGGCGGGGGTGATCTCATTAAAGAGGACGCGGTGCACCGGCAGGGCCTTGGGGGGCTTGATGGCCTCCAGCAGGTGCCAGCTGATGGCCTCTCCCTCGCGGTCAGGGTCCGTTGCGAGGATCAGCTCGTCGGCGGTCTTGGCGGCGGCCCGTAGCTCCCGGACCACCTTTTCTTTGGCCGGACTGATCTCGTACTCCTCCTGGAAGCCGTTCTCCACGTCCACGCCCAGCTTCCGGGGCAGGTCGCGGATATGGCCCACAGAAGCCATGACCTTGTACCCCTTGCCAAGGTACTTGGTGATGGTCTTCGCCTTGGATGGGCTTTCCACGATCACGAGTTTGGTCACTGAGCACTCCCCTGGGGGCTAAGGATGGGACCTAGAACCGGAGGGTTGTCAAGGGGCGGGACCTAGCCCCAGGTCCTCCAGGAGGCCCTCCGGGGATAGGCAAATCCTTGCGGCAGCTTCCCTTAGTAAAAAATTTGGACCTTCTGCAGAAGGATCCTCCGGGGAGCCCGGGCAGACCCACAGGTCCTTCCCCAGGTCCAGGGCCAGGCGGGCGGTGACCAGGGAACCGGACCGGAGCCGGGCCTCGGTGACCAGGACGCCGTCGGTCCAGGCCGCCAGCAGCCAATTGCGCCGGGGGAAGTGCCACTTGAGGGGCCGGGCCTCCGGGGGAAAGAGGGTGATGACACCACCTCCGGCCGCCACCATGCGGTCCATGAGGGGCTGGTGCTCCGGTGGGTAGGGATGGTTCAGGCCCGAGCCCAGGATGCCCCAGGTGGCCCCGGCCCGCAGGGCGCCCTCGTGGGCGGCGGCGTCGATGCCCCGGGCCAGGCCCGAGACCACCGCCACCCCAGCCCGGGTGAGGGCCTCGGCCCAGTCCCGGGTGCGGGTCCGGCCCCGGAGACTGGCCTGACGACTCCCCACCACGGCCAGTCTGGGTCCCTCCGGGGGCAGGGTCCCCCGCACCCACAGAGCCACGGGGTAGGGCAGGACCGCCAGCAGGGCGTCCACCCCGGGGTCGCCGGGCAGCAGGAGGTGCGCCCCTCGGTCAGCGGCTTCCTGAATGCGCCGGGGTAGGCTGGCGGCCACTCCGGCCAGATCTGCCGCCAAGGCCGAGGGCAGGGTTGGTGTCCCGCCCTGCTCAAGGACGGTCCAGAGGTCGGCCTTCTGGCGTTCCGGCCAGTCCAGGACAGCAAAGGCGAGGGCCCAGATGCGGAGGTCCATGGTGAATCCAGGGGGGTGGGAGCCTATCCTGGGTCGGGCAGGAGGGCCACGCAAGGCCTTTCCCCTTGCGCTTCGGGCCTGGACGGATAAACTAATTGTCTTGGCCGTTTGCCGCTTCCGATCGTGAGGTTCCCATGTCCCGTCAGTGCGAAATCTGTGGCAAGAAGCCCCAGTTCGGGAACAATGTGTCCCACTCCAACAATGTCACCAAGCGTCGGTGGAACCCCAACATCCAGCGCGTCCGCGCCCTGGTTGGCGGCGCCCCCAAGCGTCTGCGCGTCTGCACCTCCTGCATCCAGGCGGGCAAGGTCCTCAAGGCCTGCTAGGAACTCCCCAAACGCAGAGCGGCGGCCCTCGGGGCC
>CAITBU010000460.1 GCA_903890595.1 uncultured Holophagaceae bacterium
CAGAGGGAACCCTGCACCTCCGGGTGCTGGCGCGGAGCTCCAGCGGCATGAGCACGACCCCCAGCCAGCCCTTGGTGCGCACGCCCTGAGGTCCAGGAGGTGCACACCAGGACGGGAAGCCGGCTAAGCCCGCCCCCTGTTGCTACACTGGGCCCATGTCCGAACGCCTGATCCTGCTCACCAACGATGACGGCCTCTGGGCCCCGGGGATTGCGGCTCTGGCGAAGGCGGCCGCGCCCTTCGGGCGGGTGGTGACCGTGGCCCCCGACCGCAACCGCTCGGCCATCTCGTCCGCCCTGAGCCTGCACAACATCCTCCGCCTGAACGAGGTGGGACCCGAGCGCGTCGCCTGCGATGGCACCCCCGTAGACTGCGTGCTGCTGGGCGTCTGGGAGGTCCTGGGCCGCCGGCCGGACTGGGTGCTGTCGGGCATCAACCACGGCTTCAACCTGGGCGAGGATGTCTTCTACTCCGGCACCGTGGGCGCCGCCTTCGAGGGCCGCCTGCAGGGGGCCCGGGCGGCGGCCTTCTCCATCCACCCAGGGGGCAGCCTGGACCTGGCCCTGCCCTGGGTGACCCGCTTCCTGGAGCGCTGGGAGACCATGGACCTGCCGGCCAACCGCATCTGGAACGTCAACTTCCCCAAGGACGAGCCCAAGGGCTTCCGCCTCACCGGGCAGGACAGCCGGGCCTACCACGACCTGGTGGAGCGCCGCACGGACCCCCGCAGCATGCCCTACTACTGGATCGGCGGTGATGCGGGGCCCACCTACGCCAAGGCTGCCGGCAGCGATGCCGAGGCCGTCTTCGAGGGCTACGCCAGCGTCACGCCTCTGCGCCTGGACCTGGGCTGCCCCGAGACCCTGGCCCGCCAGGCTGACTTTCACACGGCCTTCAACGCCTAGCACCGCGCCAAGCCCCGCAGACAGGCTGGACTGGGCCGGATGGGTTGTGCCATGCTCGCCTCCCCGCTTATTCGGGATGCGAAGGTAACCATGTCCTCAGCCGCCTTCCTCAGCTCCTTCGTCCGGGACGTGCCGGACTTCCCCATCCCGGGGATCCTCTTCCGGGACATCACCCCGCTGCTGGCCAACGCCGCGGCCTTCACCAAGGCCATCGCCGCCATGGCGGAGCCGGTGCTCAACCTCCAGCCCACCCACGTGCTGGGCCTGGAGAGCCGGGGCTTCATCTTCGGCAGCGCCCTGGCCCAGAAGCTGGGCGTGGGCTTCGTGCCCGCCCGCAAGCCCGGCAAGCTGCCCCTGCCCACCTACCGGGAGGGCTACGGCCTGGAGTACGGCACGGACGCCCTGGAGATCCACCGGGATGCCTTCGGCCCCGGCGACCGGGTGCTCATCGTGGATGACGTCATGGCCACCGGTGGCACCGCCGCCGCCGCCCAGCGCCTCATCCAGGCCACCGGCGCCCACCCCGTGGCCCTTACTGTCTTCATCGAGCTGGCCCTGCTGCCGGGCCGCGAGAAGGTCGAGGGGCTGCCCGTCTTCAGCGTATTGAGGTACTAGTGAGGGGGGACCGCCCGGGCCGAGCGGCCCTCTGCGTCCCTCCTCGCCCCCGCGCCTCACGCGGGCAAAGCCCGCATGTCGCGCCGCTCCCCTGCCAGCTGTCCGTCAGGCCACGAGGAACCACTGATGTCACCCCTCGTTAAGCTGGTGCTGCTGGCCTGGCTGGTGCTGGGTCCCCTGGGCTTCTGGCTGCGCCGGCGAAAGCGGCTGCAGCAGCGGCCCTAGCTCGCCTGCGACATATTGTCGCAACACCAATGTGCTCCACCGGCCTCATGATTCTTTTTTTCAGGAGAATCAATGGGACGCATCGCCTTGCTGCTGGCCGCCGCCACCACCGCCAGCTTGCTCTCGGCCGGGGAGGCCGAGACCGAGGGCCCGAAGAAGCCCGAGGCCACGGTGGTGGTGGAGTCCAAGCCCACCCCGGTGGACATCCACAACCCCGCCCCCACCGAGGGGCTCGACGGCATCCAGTTGCGGGAAGCCAACCTGGTGAACACCGAGGACGGCGCCAAGTACATGTCCAACGTGCTCGTCCGCAAGCGCTTCGTGGGCGACCGCAACGGCGTGATCTCCGGCCGGAACAGCAACAGCATCCAGAGCGCTGCGGCCCTGGTCTATTCCGATGGTCTGCTGCTCTCGAACTTCCTGGGGAACAACTACAACTTCGGCCCCCGCTGGGGCACGGTGGCCCCGGAGGAGATCGAGCGCGTGGACCTGATCTACGGGCCCTACTCGGCGCTCTACCCGGGCAACAGCATGGGCGTCACGGCGTGGATCACCACCCGGGAGCCCCAGAAGCTGGAGGCCAGCCTCCGCCTCCAGGGCTTCACCCAGGCCTACTCCGATGAGTACGGCTTCTCCCGCACCTTCAACGGCTTCCAGACCTCCGCCTGGATGGGGGACCGCATCGGTCGGTTCAGCTACAGCGTGGGCGTGAACCACCTGGACAACCTGGGGCAGCCCATGCAGTACGCCACCCTCCTGGCCAGCGCCACCACCACGGGCACCGGCCCGACGGCCACGGGGGCCGGGCACGACCTGGACCCCACCAACGCTCGGCGGCTCGTGCTCGGCCCCACCAACCTGGAGCACACGGTCCAGGACCAGGCCAAGCTGCGCTTCGGGGCCTTCATTACGCCGGACTTCCACGTGGCCTTCACCGTGGCCCGCTGGCAGAACCACTTCACCCGCAGCTCCGAGAGCTGGCTCAAGGACGCCACCGGGGCGCCGCTCTGGTCGGGCCGGACCGTCATCGACGGCCTCACCTACAACCTGTCGCCCTCCTCGCCCATCTTCCCCTTCGCCGACGGCACCGAAGCCACCACCCTCATGGGCCTCACCGCCAAGGGCAAGCTGGGGCAGTCCTGGCTGCTGGAGGCCATCCTCTCGGGCTACCAGGTGGACAAGGACCAGCTGGGCAGCAACACCACCGCCGCCCCGGCGGGAGCGGCCGGGGGGGCGGGCCAGGTGGCCTTCCAGGACGGCACCTACTGGCGCACCGGCGACCTCAAGGCCACCGGGGAGGCCATCGGTGGCCAGCACCATCTGGCCCTGGGCCTCCACTGGGACCACTACCGCCTGAACAACCGGGTCTTCAACGCCACGGACTGGCGCCAGGGCACCCTCACCACCCTGGGCAGCCGCTTCGCCGGCCAGTCCGAGACCCAGGCCGCCTATGTCCAGGATGCCTGGCTGTTCAGCCCGACCTGGACCCTGACCGCCGGCCTGCGCCTGGAGCGCTGGAAGGCCTACGACGGCCTCATCCAGTCCGGCACGGCCCTCGGCACCCTGGCGGGCCGCTCCGAGAGCGCGGCCTCACCGAAGCTCTCCACCACCTGGATGGTCCAAGACAGCTGGAGCCTCCGCCTGAGCGTCGGCAAAGCCACCCGCTTCCCCACCGTGAGCGAGCTCTTCCAAGGCAGCCTGAGCGCCGGGTCCATCGTGAACAACGACCCCAGCCTCAAGCCCGAGCGCATCTCCGCCACGGACCTCACCAGCGAGTGGACCCTTCGCAGCGGTCTGGTACGTCTCTCCCTCTACGAGGACGACATCCGGGACCGCATCCTGCGCCAGACCAACATCCTGGTGGTCCCCAACATCACCAACCTGCAGAACGTGGGCCGGTCCCGGGTGCGCGGGGCCGAGCTCAGCGCCCACTGGGTCGAACTGCTGCCGGGTCTCGACCTCCAAGCCAGCCTCAGCGCCACCCAGGCCCTCACCCTGGAGAACCCTCGCTACCCGGCCTACGAGGGCAAGTACATGACCACCGTGCCCCGGGACCGGGCCTCGCTGGTGGCCACCTGGCGGCCCCGGGCCGACTGGACCTTTGTCCTGGCCGCCCGCCACACCGGCGACACCTACTCCAACCCCGACGGCACCGACATGAACCACAACACCTTCGGCGGCGCCAGCAGCTTCACCATGGTGGACCTCAAAGCCAACTGGAAGCTCTCCCAGCGCCTGACGGCGGGCCTGTCCGTGGACAACGCGGGCTCAGCCCGGGCCTTCATCTACCACCCCTATCCTCACCGGACCTACACCGGTGAGCTTCGGTGGGCCTTCTGAGATGGCCCTGAACCTTCCAGCCCTCCACCGCTGGCACCGCCGCATCGCCCTGGCCTCGGCCCCCCTGGCCCTGGCCTGGGCCCTGAGCGGCTTCATCCATCCCATCCTCAGCAGCCTCCAGCCCCGCCCCGCCACCCAGGCACCACCCCAGGTCCAGGTCTCCGTCCAGGAGGGGGACCGCCCCCTCAGCACCGTGCTACAGGCGGCGGGCGTCCCAGCCTTTCTGAACGCCCGGGTCATCGGCCTCAACGGCACGGCAGTCTATCTCGTTGACCTGCCCGGCCAGGGGGAGCGTGCGGGCTTCCAAACCCGCAACGGCCTGGCCCTGCCGGGGGCCGATGCCTCCCATGCGGTGGCCCTGGCCCGCCACTACCTGGGCGATGCCAAGTCGCCCCTCCGGAGCGTGACCCGCCTGGACGGCTTCACGGCCGACTACCCCTACGTAAACCGCATCCTGCCGGCCTACCGGGTGGTGCTGGACCGCCCGGACCGGGTGACAGCCTATGTGGAGACGCGCACGGATCGCCTCCTGGCCCTGGGCACCCCCTGGCGGACCCGCCTGATGAGCGCCTTCCGCCTGCTGCACAGCTGGCACGGCTCCGAAGGCCTGCCCCTGATCCGCACCTCCCTGATGACTGCGGGCCTGGCCCTAGCCGTCCTGGCCGGGCTGTCAGGTCTGCTGCTCTACGGGTTCCTCTGGCAGCGTATCCAGAGCCCGGGCGTGAGCCGGTGGCACCGCCGCCTGGGCCTGGTCACGGGCCTGGTCACCCTGTCCCTGGCCGGGAGCGGCTTCTGGCACCTGCTGCGGAACAACCACCGCAGTCAGGTGGAGGCCGCCATCACCGCACCTGCGACCCTGCTCGCCCCGACGGAGCTGGGCACAGAGGAGCAGCCACCCCGCTTCTCGGCGGTGGCCCGCACCGCCAGCGGCCTGCGCTACCGCCTGGTCCCCAGCCGCATGGCCAAGGAGGCCGCCGACCCCCATGCCCACCACAACGGTGCGGTGGCCTCCGCCAGCGCCGGTCCCCTGGCCCACTGGGTCAACGCCGGGGATGGCTCTCATGTCCCGGACGGCGAAGCCCAGCGCGCCATTGAGCTGGCGTGCGCCTACTCCGGCTACACCCCGGATCAGGTCACGGGCACCACCCCCATCACCCAGTTTTCGGGTGAGTACGGCTTCGTGCACAAGCGCCTGCCCGTGATCCGCGTGGCCTTCCGCGCCCCCGAGGGCGACCGCCTCTACGTAGAGCCCGCCACCGGAGCCCTGGCTGCCTGGATCCGCAACGCTGACGCCACCGAAGGCTGGGTGTTCTCCGCCTTCCACAAGGCCGACTGGATGACGCCCTACATCGGCAAAGACCCCCGGAACGCCCTCCTCAGCTTCCTCGCCCTCCTGCAGGTGACCGTGCTCAGCCTAGGCCTCACCCTGTGGCTCATCCGACGCAAAAAGCGCCAGCACTGAGTCCTAAAGAGACAAAGATCACCGCCAAGACGCCAAGAAGTGCAAGGCTCACAGCAGCTTTTTTCTTGGCGCTCTTGGCGCCTTGGCGGTGAAAGCATTTCAGCCTTTGCCTTACATTGGCCTCAGCCACCCGCCACTTTGGGCAGGTGCAGGCTGAAGCGGCTGCCGGGCTGCAGGGGCTCGTAGGCGGCTTCGCCGCTGTGGTCCTGGGCGATGCGGCGGACGATGGCCAGGCCCAGGCCCGTGCCCTTGCGCTTGGTGGAGAAGTAGGGCTCAAAGAGCCGCTCGCGGTCCGCTTCGGGCACGCCGGGCCCCCCATCCTCCACATCGAAGCGGAAGGACTCTCTCTCCACGGCCAGCGCCAGGCTGATGCGGCCCTGGCCCTCCACCGCTGCCACGGCATTGTCCACGCAGTTGATGAGGGCCCGCTTCACCATGTCGCCATCCCAGACCGCTGCCTGGGGGCCCTCCGGCAGAGTGAGGTCCCACTGCACGTCCGGGTGGTTGGGCTGGTAGAGGGCCGCCACCTGGCGCAGCAGCTCCGCAGGATCGCAGGGGGCGAACTGGGGGGCGGGCAGGCGGGCGAAGCGGCTGAAGCTGTCCACCAGGCGCGAGAGGCTGGCCACCTCCGTGAGGATGATCTCGACGCCCTCCTGCACCGCCGGCACATCCAGTCGTCCCTCCCGGCTGCGGCGCAGCAGGCGCTGGGCTGTGAGCTGGATGGGTGTGAGTGGGTTCTTCACCTCGTGAGCCATGCGCCGAGCCACCTCCTGCCAGGCGGCGCGCTTCTCGGCCTGGGCCAGCAAAGACAGGTCCTCCAGCACCGCCAGCACCCCACCACCCTGAAGCGGCTCCAGCATGGCGCGCACCAGGCGCCCTTCCCCTTCGCCGCCCAGGCGCAGCTCTTCCTGCGCCCCCCGGCGGGACTCGCGCACCCGGGCCAGCAGGTCCGGCAACCGCCCCAGGCGCGGCAGGGACGCCACCGTCTCCCAGCGGGCCAGGGTGGGGTCGAAGGACTCCAGGCCCAGCCAGCCCCGGGCCGCAGCGTTGAAGGTGCGCAGCTCACCGTCCGGCCGCCAAGTGATGACGCCCACGGGCAGCGCCGCCAGCAGCTGATCCAGGTAGGCCCGCTGCTGCTCGATGCGGTCCGCCTGGGTCTCGATGGCGGCCCGGTTGGTCTTGAGGTCCCGGGTCATGGCGTTGAAGGTGCGGGCCAGGAAGGCCAGCTCGTCTTCACCCAGCTCCGGCAGCTGCACCTCCAAGTCGCCGGAGCCCACGCGCTGGGCGGCCTTGGCCAGGGCGCGGATGGGCTCGCTGAGCGAGCGGGCCAGCGCCAGACCCGACCACACGGCGAAGAACAGCGTGAGCATGGTCAGGAACAGGAAGGTGCTCTGGGGGAGGGTCTCCAGGATGGCCCGGTTGGCGCGGATCTGCTCGCTCTCCTTGAAGCGCTGCTCCAGGGCCAGCACCCGCTCCAGGGTGGCCCGGGGCAGAAAGACCCCCAGCACCCAGGCCCCGTCGCCACGCCGCACATCCTGGAGCAGCCAGAGCCCCTCCGGCGTGTCCTGGCGGCTCTCTCCCGCCACAGCGGGGCCCGCCAGCACTGGCGGGGGCAGGCCGGCGGCCAGGTCGGGGACCGTCTCGCCCCGGGGACTGCGCAGGGCCACCAGATCGACCCCCGTCGCTGTGCGCAGGGCGGCGGGCTCGGCGGAGGGCGAGACCCGCAGGCGTCCGGCGCCGAAGGCCAGGCGGGCCTGGGCCGCGGCCCGCAGGTCCCCCGCCACCATGTGCCCATCCCGGATGGCCACCTCGGTCTCGGGGCTGAACCAGCGCTCCACGTTCTTGTTGATGAAGTTTCGGCCCACCAGAAACAGGATCAGGCTGGGCACGATGCCCACCACAAACAGCGTCAGCACCATGCGGGTGCGCAGACGCGAGCCCAGGATGCCCATCTTCCGCTCGAAGTAGAGCTTGGCGATGCTGCGGGCCACGATGAAGCAGAGGCTGCCGATGGCCAGCACGTTGGACAGGCCCAGGGCCACCAGGGCCCAGCGGCTGGGGGCGTCCAGCCCGCCCTCCGCAATGCGGTTCCCCACGATCTTATACAGCAGGATGATCATGATGATCACCACGACCAGTCCCGCCGCCACATAGAGGCGCGTGAGCTCGGGGTGGCGCTTGGAACCAGGGGATGGCATCCCCAGCAGGCTACCTTGGAAGTCCCCCGAAGGGCAGGCGGAAGGGGGACTTCGAGACCTTTGCGACGAACCTAAGCCAGTGCGGCTGCTGCACACCGCTGGGCGCCGCGCACGCGGCCGGTGGCCTGGACCCGCAGGTGGGCAGGCTGATGGCCCTCGCTGCGCAGGGCCAAGGCGTCGAAGCGGACGGAGGTCAGGTAGTCATCCAGCACATGGGTGGCTTCTACCCAGATGGACTGCACGGGACAGGTGGAGGCCATGGGACACACCCGCCGGTCGCTCACGCAGTGGTTGAGGGCCACCCCGCCCTCCATGGCGTGGACCACCTCGCCCAGGGAGATGTCCGCTGCGGGCCGCGCCAGGCTCACACCCCCGCCCGAGCCCCGAACGGTCATGAGGACGCCAGCCTTCACCAGGTCACCCACGATGCGCCGCACGAAGTCCAAGGGCAGCATGCGGTGCTTGGCAATGTCGGAGATGGGCACCCGAGCGCCAGGGGCCAGGCAGGCCAGATGAAGCACCACCCGCGCCGCATAGTCTGTCTGTCGAGAGATGCCGAGCATGGATCCACCCCGATGGACTCAAATATGACCCCCGAGGTGCTGTTCGTCAATTCATTCAAACCTAGACAGTCATGTATCTAGGGCCGACCCCGAGCGCTGGTAGAGCACTGCGTCCTCGCCATCCGGGTAGTAGCCCGTCCGCCGGCCGCAGGGCGTCCAGCCGCAGG
>CAITBU010000461.1 GCA_903890595.1 uncultured Holophagaceae bacterium
CTGCCCCCAGGCCGCCTTCACCCAGTTCCACAAGGTCATTGCCGAGGAGCTGAGCCTCCGCCCCGACCAGATGGTGGTGTGCGGCATGGCCCTGGGCTACGCCGACCCCAGCGCCATCGAGAACACCCTCGTCACCGACCGGGCACCGGTGGCGGAGTTCGCGAAGTTCTACGGGAGCTGAGTCTCCTAAAGCACTTGGAGGGGCAGGCTGACTGTAGGATCATTCCCGCATCCGGGAGCCATCCTGGGTGCAGGGGGATCCATGCGTGACGCCCGCCTTCCGACCTTGCCGCACTTCCTGTGGGTTACCCTCACCCTGCTACCACTCCTGGGTTGCCTCCAGCCCCCGGCTTCGACCACCTCCGCCCTTCCGACGGCTGTCCGCCGGGAGACCCGGAAGGTGAAGGTGGTTGGCCTGCCCCGGGGCGGCGAGCCTGCTCCCCAGGTGGGGGGCCAGGTTGGCAAGGGCAGCGCCACCGGCAAGGGTGTCCTGGCTGGGGCGGGGGGCGGCGCTCTGGCGGGGCTGATGATCTCCGTGCAGACCGGGCCCCTGGCACCCTTCCTGGCGCCCATTCTGATCCCGGTCGGCACGGTGATCGGGGCTGGCGGGGGCGCCGTGATCGGGTTTGCGAACGGCATCCCAGAGGCCAAGGGCAAGGCTCTTGAGGAGACTCTCGCACGCAACCAGAGTGACCTCTGTTCCGAGCTGGCCCGACGGGTGACCCAGCGCTTGGCCTTGGCCGGGATGGTCGCCCCCGCCGAGGGGGAGGTCGAGGACCTCCGCCTGGAAGTGTCAGTGGACCGGTGGGGCATGTTCGGTGGCACGGGCTCCAGTCCCATGGGGGACCTCCAGGCCACCATCACCTACCGGGTGCTCCCCCCGCAGGGCCCTGCCCTGCGGGAGCGGCACTTCCTCGTGGGGGGCGCCCGGCGTCCCTTCAGCGAATGGAGCGCCGGCGATGTCCTCCTCCAGCAGGCCCTGGAGGGTCTCCTGGACTCCGCCGCCGAGTCGGTGGTGGATGGTGCCTTCCTGGTGCAGGACCTGTATCTCTGGAACACCTTCTCCCCCTGGAACTGCGGCCTCAAGCACCTGGATCCTCCCGCCACCTACATGGCCGCCTCGCCCATGCACAGCTGGCAGCGGCGGGTGGGGGGACTGCAGCCGCGCCTCCAGTGGGAGGCCTTTCCCCGGACCCAGGATGCGGTGGCTGGGGCGGAGGCGTTTCTCAAGCGCATCGCGGATGTGGGCTACGACCTGCGCATCTGGCGCTCTGTGGGCGGCGGTCCCGGCGAGGTGGTGTATGAGCGCCAGAACCTGAGGCTGCCGCCGGTGGCCGGGCCCGCCGAGCGCAGCGGGTGGTCCCAGGACCTGATCGCAGTGCCTGCGGCCACCCCCGGTGCGGCGGAGCCTGCCACGGAGGTCTCCTCGGAGCCCCGGGCGGGCCATGTGGTGGAGGTTCCTCTCAGTCCTGGCACCGAGTACCTCTGGTCCGTACGGGCCCGCTTCCGCTTCGACGGCGAGGTCCGGGTCACCCGCTGGAGCATGAACCCGCAGCAGGACTTCCGCACCATGTCCGGGAGCGCTCGCTGGATGGTGGGGTGGGCCGGGGCGAGTGCTGGCAGGCTCGCCTTCTGCAGAGAAGACGGCATTCCGCCCCTCCACCACCACCGCTTCAGCACGCCGTGAGGTGTGGGCGTTCGAATCCCCCTCTCTCCGCCAACTAAGAAGCCGCCTTCTCCGTATTTGGGGGTAGCAGTTCGTTGCAGGGGGATTCCCTCCGGGGCCACCGCTGCGCGGTGTCCCCTCCGGCCGCACGAATCACGCGGCTTTCTGTCCC
>CAITBU010000462.1 GCA_903890595.1 uncultured Holophagaceae bacterium
CGCTCGGGACTACCCGTGCGGGGCTTGCAGTAGACGCAGGCCAGGTTGCACTGCTCCGTCACGGAGAGGCGCAGGTAGGTGATCTCCCGGTCGAGGCCATCCTTCAGGCCTTCCTTCAAGCGCAACATGCGCGGCTGCAGGCTGGGGGTCAGCGAGGACTGGGGCGAAAGCACGGGTACTCCACAGGCTCCAGGATGCAGGGTCCAGACGGGAGGGGGCGGGGTTCGTGCCGCAGGTCACATGGGTGCTCCTGCCGGTGTCAATGGCCACTCCGTGCGAACATGGAGCCATGCTCGTGGATGCGCACTGCCACCTCACTGGCTCCTACCTGGAGACCGACCAGGTGGAGGACACCCTGGCCCGGGCCTTGGCGGCCGGGGTCTCGGGCTTCATTGCCGTGGGCACCGATCTGGCGGACTCCCGGGCCGTGCTGGCCCTGGCTGATCGCTTCCCCGCCGTGCAGGCCAGCCTGGGGGTGCACCCTCACGAGGCTCGGCACTGGTCGGATGCCACCGAGACCGCCCTGGCGGCCTTGCTGGCCCATCCCTCGGTGCGGTTCGTGGGCGAGACCGGCCTGGACTGGCACTACGACCTGAGCCCCCGGGAGGAACAGGAGGTGGCCTTCCGCGCCCAGGTCCGCCTGGCCCTGGCCCTGGGCAAGCCCCTGATGATCCACACCCGCTCTGCGCCGGAGGCGACCCTGCGCATCCTGGACGAAACGGGCGCCGGCGCGGTGGGTGGCATCATCCACTGCTTCAGCGAGGACAAGGCCTTCGCCCTCCGGGCCCTGGACCTGGGCTTCCACCTGAGCTTTTCAGGCATCGCCACCTTCCCCAAGGCCGAGGCGGTGCGAGAAGTGGCGGCTTGGGCCCCAGCAGACCGCATCCTCGTGGAGACGGATGCCCCCTTCCTGGCCCCCGTGCCCCGTCGTGGCCGGACCAACGAGCCCGCCTATGTGCGCCACACCGCCGAAGCCGTGGCGGCCCTCCGGGGCATCCCGCCGGCGGATCTGGCAGCCCTTACCACCCGAAACCTGGAGGCCCTGTGCGGCTGGGCGCCCTCCTCCTGAGCCTGGCGGCACTGGCCGCCCCACCCCTGCTGGCCCAGGGCCGCCTGCGCCTGCCCTGGGAGCGGGTCGCACCTCTGGACTGGCAGGCGGAGTCCCGGAACAGCGTGGCCTCGGCCCCTGCGCCGCTCCCACCTTCCACCGGGGCGCTGCGGGTGCGCCTCACGGGGGACGGCAGCCTACGGGTGCGGGATGCCCGGGGCGTGGTTCGCCTTCAGGCCGGACTGCCGGGCCGCCCCCTGCGGGCCTGGCGGGACGGGGGCGTGGACCTGCCGTCTGCAGTAGGCGAGTGGGCCTTTCCAGCGGATGCTCCCCTGACCCTTGGGCTGGGGGGCCTCGACTGGGGCGCCGCTGACTTCCGTCCCTCGCTCCGGGGTCTGCTCTGGGTCCTGGAGGACGGCGAGGGCTTCCTCAGCGTGGTGCATCCGGCCACGGCGCGGGTGATCCACCTGCCGCTGCCCCCCGGGCGGGACCTGGAGGTGCGCTTCCTCCCCGATCGCCTGGAGGTGGTGGCGGGCGAGGTGGAGAAGGGTGCCCCCCGGCGCTGGACCCTGCCTTGGATGGGCCTCCTGCCCCGTCTGGCGGCCCTGGCGCCCCGCCCGGACACGGCGAAGCCCGGCACAGCCCTGGCGCCGTTCCCGCGGGATTAGGGCTTGCCCCCGCTTTGGCACGCCCTTGGCAGTGACCTTGTCGGAACCGATCCCCTGTGATCCGGCATCCATCCCCGTGGAGGGACCATGAACGCACTGCTCCACCCCCATCGCCTAGCCACCCTGCTCCTGTCTGCCGCCCTGCTGGCCGCAGCACCCCAGCAGCCCCCTTCCGCCCCGCTCCCAGGCCTCTCTGAGCCCCAGGAGGACGATGCCTATCAGGGCGAAGCCGCTGAGCGCTATGCCATGGTGCGCACCCTGGAGGGGAGCGTTCGCATTCGCAAGGGCGACCTCGACGAGGACCTTACGCGGGGCACGCCCATCGGCGAGGGTGATGTCGTGGAAAGCCGCGGCCGTGGCGTTCTGCAACTGGGAGAGGGGACCCGCATCGCCTTTGGCGGCGGCACCCGCTTCACCGTGGGCGCCCTCTTTACGGATCGCAAGGGTGAGCGGCAGGTGCTCTTCCAGCTGACGCAGGGCCGCCTCCGCGTGCAGCTGGGTGGCGAGTCCAACAGCCAGTTCCGCATCGACACGCCCTCGGGCACCGTGACGTGCAGGGGCCGAGGCACTTTCTCTGTGGAAGCAGATCCGGACCGCGTGGTGCGCCTGAAGGTCCTGAGTGGTCGGGTGAGCTTCTCCAACGAGCGCGACGAAGCGATGGTGGGTGCGGGCCAGCGACTCACGGTCTTCACGCCCCAGGATGGCCTGGCGGGCCGGGTGCGCGCCTTCAACACCTTCGGCGGCGACGACTTCGATCGCTGGAGCGAGCGGGCCATGACCGTGACCCGAGGCGAAAGCTGGGAGCGCGTGCCTGCGGAGATCCGCCACTACGCCGACGACCTGGATGCCAACGGTAGGTGGGTCCAGTCCGACGAGTTCGGGTGGGTCTGGCAGCCCCGCGGCGTGGATGAAGACTGGCGCCCCTACTACCGCGGTCGCTGGGCCGCCTACGACGGGGGCATGACCTGGATTTCGGATGAGCCCTGGGCCTATGTCGCTTATCACCATGGCCGCTGGCACTGGGGTGCGGGGGTGGGCTGGTTCTGGATTCCCGGGATCTACTACAGCCCGGCCTGGGTGGCCTGGCACCACACGCCCGGGTACTACGGCTGGGCTCCGCTTGGCTACTACAACGCCCCCTGCAACTGGGGCCACAGGGCCTGGGGTGGCGGCTTTGCGTGGAACATCGTGGCCGTCGGTCATATCAACCTGTTCCAGATCAACCTCCACATGCACCGGGATGTCACTGTCTTCCGCACCTTCAATGGCGGCCGCGATCTGCGAGCGCCCTGGCAGCGCACCCCGCTCATCGTGACCCGGGCTGAGTTCCGGAACCCCGCCCAGATGCAGGCGGCCTTCCGGCACGATGTCCACCGACAGCGCCAGGTGGCCTACGAGCGCCATGCCCAGGTGACCACTGGCCGAGTCATTGTGCGGCGGGAATTGCGTCCCGACGTGCGCCCGGACGCTCGTCCTGGTGGTCCACCCCAGGGCCCCCACCAGACGCCCTTCGAGGAACGGCGCCGTCCGGAAGCGACGCCCCGTGAGCGGCCCCAGGAGGTGCGCCCGGCCAAGGGCGTTGAGCGCCGCCCCGAAGGCATCACGCCCCGGGAACGCCCCGTGGAATCCCGTCCCAGCAAGCTCGAGGAGCGCCGCCCCGAGGGCACCACACCCCGGGAACGTCCGGTGGAGCCCCGCCCCAGCACCGGGCCAGAGCGTCGTCCAGAAGTGGTGGTTCCCCGGGAACGTCCGGTGGAGCCCCGCCCCAGCAAGCTTGAAGAGCGCCGCCCCGAGGGCATCACGCCTCGGGAGCGCCCGGCAGAGACCCGCCCCAACCCTTCGGAGCGTCGACCTGAGGCCGTGACCCCCCGGGAGCGTCCAGTAGAGCCCCGCCCCAGCAAGGCCGAGGAACGGCGCCCTGAAGGCAATACGCCCAGAGAGCGTCCGATGGAGCCCCGCCCAAGCAGGGAGGAGCGACGGCCCGACCCTGCCCCAAGGCCCGAGTCCAAGCCCCAGCCGGCCCCCAAGCCCGAAGCGCCCAAAGAAAAGCCCAAGGAAGAGCGTCACTGAGCAGCAACAGGTTCCTTTTACCCGTATTCCATTGAGGAAAAGGGCCCCGCATGGGGCCCTTTTCCTATCTCCGCCGCGCAGCGGCGGAGCAAAGACGAGCGGCTTGGCTAGGCCACATCAATGGGGTAGGCCCCCCGCTGGATGAGCTCGCTGGCGATGCGGCCGCGGAGGCGGGCGCTGCTGGTGGGGTGAAACTCGGCGAAGGCCTTCACGCCGGCCAGGGCGTGGCGGAGGGCCTCACCTTCGACCACATCGGCGCAGAGCATGCGGGCATTGCCGTGGACCCGGTGCCAGCTCTCGTTGACGTAGAGCTCGGTGATGTCCCGGGCCACCTGGGCCCAGCGGTGGCCGCTCTCGAGCATGCGCTCGGCGCGGATGACGGCGCTCTCCATGGCGTAGATCTCCGTGAGCATGTCGCTCATGCGGGCCATGACCTCCTGGTTGTCGATGAGCTTCTGGCCCAGCACCTGGACCGCCAGGCCGGCGGCCAGCATGCACTGCCGCTTGCTCAGCTCCACGCCGTGCTTGAGGCGCGCCAGGGGGCCCGTGAAAGACTCGGGCTTGGGTGGGTTCGTGATCTCCTTCGCCACCTGCTGCCCAAACTGCATGAGGGGCAGCTCGCCCTTCATGGCCCGCTTCAGGAGGGTCCCAGCGATGAGGAGGCGGTTGATCTCGTTGGTGCCTTCGAAGATGCGATTGATGCGGCAGTCCCGCAGGGCCTTCTCCGGCGGGTACTCGGCGCTGAAGCCGTAGCCGCCAAAGGCCTGCACGGCCTCGTCTGCGACAAAGAACAGGGCCTCACTGCCCCACACCTTGGAGATGCTGCACTCGATGGCGTACTCGTCGATGGCCGCCATCTTCTCGGCGCCGGCCGTCGGGCTGGTCCAGCTGGTGCGGGCGAGGGCCTCGTCGATGTAGCCCACGGTGCGGAAGTTCAGGGCCTCGCACACGAAGATGCGGGCGGCCATGTCCGCCAGCTTCTGCTGGATCAGGCCGAAGCTGTTGATGGCCTTGCCGAACTGGTGGCGCTCGGAGGTGTAGCGGATGGCGTGCTCGAGGATCCGCTTCATGCCGCCCTGGCTGCCGACGCCCAGCTTGAAGCGCCCGATGTTCAGGATGCCGAAGGCGATCTTGTGGCCCTTGCCGATCTCGCCCAGCAGGCGGTCCTTGGGGATGCGGCAGTTCTCCATGATGACGGTGCGGGTGGAGCTGCCCTTGATGCCCAGCTTCTTTTCCTCGGCACCGGTGCTGAGGCCGGGGTCGGTCTTCTCCACCAGGAAGGCACTGAACTGCTCGCCATCCACCTTGGCGAAGATCACAAAGATGTCGGCGAAGCCGGCGTTGGTGATCCACATCTTGGTGCCGTTGAGCACCCAGTGGTCGCCGTCCAGCACGGCGGTGGCCTTGGCCCCCATGGCATCGGACCCGCTGCCGGCCTCGGTCAGGGCATAGGCCGCCAGCCACTCGCCGGAGGCCAGCTTGGGCAGGTAGGCCTGCTTCTGGGCCTCGGTGCCGAAGTACACGATGGGGAGGGTGCCGATGCCGGTGTTGGCGCTGTAGGTGACGGCAAAGCTGCCCTGCTTGCTCATCTCCTCCAGCACGAGCATGGCGGTGCGCTTGTCCACATCCATGCCCTCATAGGCCTCGGGGATCTCCATGGCCAGCAGGCCCAGGGCCCCTGCCTTCTTCATCAGCGACACGGTGAGCGGCAGGTTGAGCTTGTCGATCTCCTCGTCCAGGGGGATCACCTCGCCTTGCATGAAGTCCCGGGCGGCGCGGGCAAACTCCTTGGCGTCCTCCCCGAACTCCTCGGGGGTGAACTGGGGCAGGGTCCCAATGGGGGTGAGAAGAAAACTGCCTCCCTTGACCTGCTCAGTGGCGATGCTCATGGCTGTCCTCCAGGTGGGTATCACGATGGAAGGGCCCAAGGCCCTTGCCTAGCCTCTACCTCCGGTCAACACCCACCCTTCGGCCCGGGACCGCCCTCTGCTTCAATGGAGGGAGGAGGTCGGATGCCGGAAGGCAGGCAGGTCCAACAGATGTTCTCGGCCATCGCCGGGCGCTACGACGTCCTGAACCACGTGCTCTCCGGGGGCGTGGACTTCTGGTGGTGGTGGCGCATGGCCCGGGTCAGCGGCGCCGGCCCCGGGAAGCGCTTCCTGGATGTGGCCGCCGGCACCGGGGACTCCAGCATCGCCCTGGCCCGTCGGGGGGCCGAGGTGGTCAGCACCGACTTCACCCATGCCATGCTTCGCCTCGGACCGGCCAAGTTCGCCCGCAAGGGCCTGACCAACCTCATCTGGGCCTCCAGCGATGCGGACGCCCAGCACCTGCCGTTCCGGGACGCCTCCTTCGACGGCCTCACCATCTGCTACGGCATCCGGAACGTGGAGAACCGAGCCCTGGCCTACGCCGAGTTCCTGCGGGTGC
>CAITBU010000463.1 GCA_903890595.1 uncultured Holophagaceae bacterium
AGCACGGGGCCGGGCCGACCGCTGGTGGCGACGGCGAAGGCTTCCCGGATGGCCGGGGCGATGTCTTCGGCCCGGGTCACCAGGTAGTTGTGCTTGGTGATCGGCAGGGTGATGCCCGTGATGTCCACTTCCTGGAAGGCATCGGTGCCCAGCAGGCCCGAGCCCACCTGGCCCGTGATGGCCACCACGGGGATGGAGTCGAGCATGGCGGTGGCCAGGCCGGTCACCAGGTTGGTGGCGCCGGGACCCGAGGTGGCCACCACGACGCCGGTGCGCCCCGAGGCGCGGGCAAAGCCGTCAGCCATGTGCACGGCGCTCTGCTCATGACGCACCAGCACGTGCCGGATGGGGTACTCCGTCATGGCGTCGTAGGTGGGCAGGATGGCGCCACCGGGGTAGCCGAAGACGGTCTCCACCCCTTCGCGCAGCAGGCACTCCCAGATGATCTGTGCGCCGGTTCGTTCCATGGCGTTCTCCTTCATCAGCGGTGCTCCGTTCCGACAAGTTCCAGTGCGGTGCGAATGACGGCCCCCATGGCGGCGGTGCCGTGCGAGTGGGTGGCGCCCTTCAGGTCCTGGGTGCCGTGGCCCTCGGCCAGCGTGCGATCCACCGCGGCCTCCAGGGCTGCGGCTTCGCGGAGCAGGCCCAGCGCATGGCGAAGCAGCATGGCCGCCGAGAGGATGGTCCCCACGGGGTTGGCGAGGTCGCGGCCGGCAATGTCCGGGGCCGACCCATGGATGGGCTCGTAGAGGCCCACGGTGCCGCCCAGGCTGGCGGAGGGCAGCAGGCCCAGGGAGCCCGCCAGCACAGCGGCCTCGTCGCTGAGGATGTCACCGAAGAGGTTCTCCGTGAGGACCACATCGAAGTCCCGGGGCCGCGCCACCAAAGACATGGCGAAGCTGTCCACGTAGGCGTGCTGGACAGCCACATCCGGATATTCGGCGGAGAGCTCGTCCACCACCATGCGCCACAGGCGGGAGGTCTCGAGCACGTTGGCCTTGTCCACGGAGACCAGCTTCTTGCGCCGCCCCCGGGCGAGGTCGAAGGCCACCCGGGCCACCCGGAGGATCTCCTCCCGGCTGTAGGGCAGCGTGTTCACGGCCCGCTCCGGGCTGAAGCTGCGGGGCTCGCCGAAGTAGAGGCCACCGGAGAGCTCCCGGACGATCATCATGTCCGTGCCGCGCACGATCTCGGGCCGCACGGGGCTGGCGTCCTCCAGAGCGGGATGGACGGTCACGGGGCGCAGGTTGGCGTACAGGCCCAGGCCCTGGCGGAGGCGCAGCAGGCCGGACTCCGGGCGCTGGTCGCGTGGGTGCTTGTCCCAGGCTGGCCCACCCACGGCGCCCAGCAGGACGGCGTCGGCGGTGCGGCACAGCTCCAGGGTGGCCTCGGGCAGCGGATCCCCACAGGCATCCACGGCGGCTCCACCGATGAGGGCCTCTCGGAAGCTGAAGCGATGACCGAAGGCCTCACCGATAGCCTGCAGGCAGGCCACGGCCTCCCGGGTCACCTCGGGTCCGACGCCATCTCCTGGGAGGACAACAATCCTGGCTTCCATGCGGTCTCCGGTGGCGGGGCACAGCACCCCTGGTTTTGATGAGGGGTCTCAGACGCCTGTTACAGGGGCATCGGTCCGGCGAAACCGGCGGGCCAAGGCCGCTTCGAGGCCAGGCAACCCCAGCGCCACCAGCGGCCGGGCCCTCCGCACCATCCCGTCCAGAGTCAGGCTGCAGCCCAGAGACTGGTCGCCCTCCAGGAGGGGGGTGTCGGAGAGGGTGATCCGCTGGGCGCCCATAGGCTGGTTGACTCCCGGGTACGGCACTGGCAGAAAGGATCGATTCAGGTTGCTCCGAATCGTCCCATGATTATAGTTAATAATTTTTATGATTCCATTAGTTTTCCTTAAGTGGCTAGACTCGTGGATTCTGGGGGTGGCGTGGAGCTGGGTCAGCTGGAAACCTTTGCGGCAATCGCACGCGAGAAGAGCTTCTCCCGGGCGGCGGAGCGCCTCTTCAGGACCCAGCCGGCGGTCAGCCTGGCCCTCAAGCGCCTGGAGGAAGAGCTGGGCGAGGTGCTGGTGGACCGCACCACCAAGGGCGGCACCCTCACCGACGCCGGGGAGACCCTGCTGCCCCTGGCCCACCGCATGCTGGAGCTGCGCCAGCAGATCACGGACACCTTCGGGACCCTGAAGGGTCTGCACCAGGGCCGCCTCAGCATCGGGGCCAACGAGAGCATGTCCGAGTTCCTGCTCCCCCGGATGCTCCTGACCTTCCAGCGGGCCCACCCCGACATCAAGCTCCAAGCCTACCGCCTGCCCTCGGACCGGATCCCCACCGAGATCCTGGAGCACCGCCTGGATGTGGGCTTCGTCTCCTACGATCCCCTCCACTCGGGCCTGCGGAGCGAGGTGGTCTTCCGCGACCACATGGTGCTGGTGCTGCCCCCGGGGCACCGCCTCAGCGGCCGCCGCTCCGTGGACGTCAAGGCCCTGGGCGAGGAGACCTTCATCATCCACAACGCCCTCACCCCCACCCGAGCGGCCATCGTGGACCTCTTCGCCCGGTTCCGCACCCCCCTGCGGATCACCATGGAGGTGGGCACCCTGGCCACCATCTCAGACTTCGTCGCCAAGGGCGCGGGGCTGGCGATCATGCCCCGCATGACTGTGCTCGATGCCATTGAGTCCGGCCGCCTCGTCGAGGTGCCCGTCCGACAGCTGAAGATCGAGAAGTTGATCCGCATGGTGTGCCGGCGGGAGGAGGCCCTCTCCCATGCCGCCAAGGCCTTCATCGCCATGGTCCACGCCAGCGAAATGTCCATCCCGGCCACCCAGGCCCTGAACCGCCCCTCACGAAGGAACCGCCCATGACCGACGGCGCCCGCACCCTCTACGACAAGCTCTGGGAGGCCCACCTGGTGGCCACCCGGGATGACGGCACCAGCCTCCTCTACATCGACCGCCACCTGGTCCACGAGGTCACCAGCCCCCAGGCCTTCGAGGGCCTGCGCATGGCGGGCCGCCCCCTGCGGCGCCCCGAGGCCATCCTCTCCGTCGTCGACCACAACATCTCCACCCAGAACCGCACGGCCGAGATCGCCGAGGAGACCAGCCGTCTGCAGGTGGCGGCCCTGGTTGAGAACGTGGCGGCCTTCGGCGTGCCCTACATCCCCCTCCTGGATGACCGGCAGGGCATCGTGCACGTCATCGGACCCGAGCAGGGCTTCACCCTCCCCGGCGCCACGGTGGTCTGCGGGGACAGCCACACCAGCACCCACGGTGCCTTCGGGGCCCTGGCCTTCGGCATTGGCACCAGCGAGGTGGAGCACGTCATGGCCACCCAGACCCTGCCCCAGCGCCGGTCGAAGAACATGCGGGTGCGCTTCGAGGGCATCCTGCCCCCGGGCCTCGGTGGCAAGGACCTGGCCCTGCGCCTCATCGGCCAGATCGGCACCGCCGGTGGCACGGGCCACGTCATCGAGTTCACCGGCTCCGCCATCCGTGACCTCTCCATGGAGGGCCGCATGACCCTCTGCAACATGGCCATCGAAGCCGGGGCGCGCTCTGGCCTGGTGGCTCCCGACGAGACCACCTTCGCCTACCTTGCGGGACGGCCCATGGCCCCCGCTGGGCCCCGCTGGGACCAGGCCGTGGCCAACTGGAAGACCCTCACCACCGACGAAGGCGCCGCCTTCGACCGGGAGGTGGTCATCGATGTTTCCGACCTGGCCCCTCAGGTCACCTGGGGCACCAGCCCCGAAGCCGTGGTGGCCATCACCGGTTGCGTGCCCGACCCAGCCCTGGCCGCCAGCGCCGCCGAGCGTGAGGCCATGACCATGGCCCTGGCCTACATGGGCCTCCAGCCCGGCACGCCCATGGAAGAGGTGCCCGTGGATGTGGTGTTCATCGGCTCCTGCACCAACGGTCGCATCGAGGACCTGCGCGAGGCCGCCCGTGTGGCCCAGGGCCGCAAGGTGGCTGCAGGCGTGCGGGCCCTGGTGGTCCCGGGCTCCGGCTTGGTGAAGTGCCAGGCCGAGGCCGAGGGCCTGGATCGCATCTTCCTGGAGGCTGGCTTCGAGTGGCGCCTACCCGGCTGCAGCATGTGCCTGGGCATGAACGATGACCGCCTGGAGCCCGGCGAGCGCAGCGCCAGCACCAGCAACCGCAACTTCGAGGGACGGCAGGGCCGGGGCGGACGCACCCACCTGGTGAGTCCCGGCATGGCCGCCGCCGCCGCCGTCACCGGCCACTTCACCGATGTTCGCCGCCTGCTGGAGGCCCAATGAAGCCCTTCACGACCCTCACCGGCACCGCCGCGCCCCTGCTCCGGGCCAACGTGGACACGGACCTGATCATCCCCAAGCAGTTCCTCAAGACCCTGGTGCGCACCGGCCTGGGACAGCACCTCTTTTCCGAGCTCCGCTACGACGCCGAAGGCCGTGAGCTGCCGGACTTCATCCTGAACCAGCCGGCCTTCCGGGGTGCGGAGCTCCTCCTGAGCGGCCCCAACTTCGGCTGCGGCTCGAGCCGGGAGCATGCCCCCTGGGCCCTGCTGGACTTCGGCATCCGCTGCGTCATCGCCCCCAGCTTCGCCGAGATCTTCTTCAACAACTGCTTCGCCAACGGCATCCTCCCCCTGGCCCTGCCCATGGCGGCCATCGAGCAGCTGGCGGAGGCCCCCGGCCCCGTCACCGTGGACCTGCCAGCACAGACCGTGACTGCCGAGGGGCTGAGCTTCCGCTTCGAGCTCGAGCCCGCCCGGAAGAACACCCTGGTGCAAGGCCTGGACGAGATCGCCCGCAGCCTCGCCTGCCTCCCCGCCATCGAAGCCTACGAAGCCCA
>CAITBU010000464.1 GCA_903890595.1 uncultured Holophagaceae bacterium
AAGCCGAGGCAGCAGGCGTGTCCACGGTGGTAGCTGTAACGGTCGTGGAGGTTCCGCTAGCGGGGGCCGTGTAGGTCTGGAGGACACCCGAGGCGGTGGCCGTGGAGGGTACGGTGCCGCCGCCGGTCACCGACCAGTTGATGGTGTTGGCCGTGCCATTGGTGACGGTGGGGGTGAACGTCTGCGTGCCGCCCTGAACCACGGTGGCGGTGCTGGGGGCCAGGGTGATGCTGGGGCCCGACTGGAAGGGCTTGATGCTCAGGACGCCGCACACAAAGCTGCCGGTATCGGCCACACCGAAGTCCTGGAAGCGCAGCTTCCAGGTGCCATTGGGAGACTTCCCATTGAAGGCCGTGAGGGGGAAGGAGGGACGGAAGGTGCCAACAATGGCAGGCGGTGAAATCTGGTCGTTGATGGAAGCTGTTCCCATATCAGAGAAGACAGCGTAGTTCCCACAGTTGGTGCCGAGAGCCGCGCCCGTTGGGGAGCCGGTTGATCCGCTGCCAACCATGTTGCTAAGGACCACGGTGCTGTTATCGGGGGCCACCAGGGAGATGACCAGATCACCCACAAAGGTGTGGGTTAGGTACATGGACACGGTCACTTCGCCCACGGTGCCTGTGACGCCCGAGATGACAAAGGGGACTTCCACGGCGGCGCCGGGGGTGCTGGTGGACGCGGCATCCGGAATGGCCGTCACGGTGGTGCTGGAAACAGACGTAGGGCCGCCCAGGGCCTGAACCGTGAGCGTCGCCGCGGTGGAAGAAGTGGTACTCACACTGTTGGTGACGTCACAGCTGTAGGTGGCACCGTTGTCTGCCAGGGTGAGCGCGAGGGTCGTGTAGGTGGTGTCCGTAGCGGCGGAGATGATGTTGCCGTTCTTCTTCCACTGGTAGGTGAGGGTGCCGCTGCCGGTGGCCCGGACGGTGAAGGTGGCGGTGTGGCCCACTGCGGCGGTGACGGCGGCGGGCTGGGACAGGATGCTGGGGGCCACCGGGACGGCGATCTCCCACACGCCCCGGCCCCAGGTGGAGACGCGGATGCTGCTGCTGTCGGGGGCGATCCAGATGTCCGTGGCGCGACCCTGAGGGAGGCCGGTGCCAAAGACGGACCAGCTGGTGCCGCCGTTGGTGGTGCGGTAGACCCCCAGCCAGGTGGCGGCATACACGGTGTTGCCGGTGGCATCGCCTGGATCCACCACCAGCTTGGTGACGGGAACATCGGGTAGCAGGGCATCGGCCCGGGCCCAGGTGCTGCCACCGTTGGTGGACTTGGCCACATGGGCCGCGCCCGCCGTGACGGTCTCGGAGCAGATGTAGAGGAGGCTGTTGTTGGCCCAGGCGATGTTGGAGTTAAAGCCCGTCCAGCCGATGTTTTGGCCGTCCGTGCCGGTGGAACCCAGGAAGACCGAGGTCCAGCTCCCCCCGCCATTGGCGGTGAGCAGCACGTATCCGCCGCTCCCAGCGGCAGCAACGTGCTGAAGACTGGATGGGCTTACACCAACGCCATGGCTAACGGAGCGGACATAGATCCCCGAAGCAGTGCCGTCATAGATGGAGGTCCACCCCGTGGAAGTGCTCTGGAAGATCTTCTTGCTGTTGGTGCCGGTTTTGCCATTGCCATAGGTGAAGAAGACCTGCCCCGAGGGATCTGCGCCAGCGGGTGGCGTGATGATGGGTGTAACAAAGTAGTAGCTGGCGCCGTTGTCGGTGCTGGAGGTGGAGCCCAGCCCTGTGACGAAGGAGGTCCAGTTGCCCTGGTCTACGACCGGGCTGGTGGTGGCCCGACGGATGCTGTTGTAGACGTAGGAGGACATGGAGACCGCCGTGGCGGTCGTCACGTCCTGAGCCCAGCCCGCTCCGAAGCCATCCCCGCCTCGGATCTGATTGAAGGTGGAGGTAGTACCTACCCGGATGCGGGTGCCATTGTCCTGCAGGCCGATCAGCGCACTGCCGGCCACGCCCGGATTGGCGGCCATGGCGTAGATGAGGTGGTTCACCAGGCCCTTGTTCTTGGTGTCATCCCAGGTATTGCCGCCGTCCGTGCTGGTGAAGATGCCCCCGTCTGTGCCGAAGTAGATGCGGGAAACGCTGCCAAAGGTGGAGAAGGCGGCGCAGTGGAAGTCCGCATGGGCGTAGGGCAGGCTGTACTGGGACAGCCAGTTGGTGGTCAGGGTCCAGGTGCTGCCGCCGTTGACGGTCTTGGCAGAGGAGTAATTGCCCCCCAGGTAGACCGTGTTGCGGGCCGCATCGGTGGGATCCACCAGGATCATGTGGTTGTACCAGGCCTGATCGTGCATCAGGTCCATGGTGGTGTTGTCTGCATTGCTGTTGGTGGGGGTCTTGGTCGTGATGCCGAGGGCGGTCCAGGTGACTCCGCCGTCTGCAGAGCGGAGGAGATCCATCTGGGCTGATCCGGCCACGGTGGCGCAGTAGGCATAGGCCACGTTGTCGCTCGGCTGACCCACGGCCAGGGTGATTCGTCCCGCGCCACTGATGGCGGTGGAGGACACAGGCGTCCAGGTTGCGCCCAGGTCCACGCTGAGGTAGATGGCCCCGACCCCGGTGGTGGGGTTCTGCACGGCCACCAGCCAACCGGCACTGGCCTTGGCGAAGCTCCAGACTTTGTTGGTGGCGGAGATGGAGGCGACGACAGCATAGGTGGACCCGCCGTCGGAGGAGCGGTAGAGGCCCGCGTTGGTGCCCACCAGGATGATGTCGCTGCCCTGGCTGGTCTCCACCTTGATGTCATAGATCTTGCTCGCAGTGCCCAGCTGCACCGGCGTCGGCGACCAAGTGCTGCCCCCGTTGGTGGACTTGACCATGAAGCCGCCGACACCATTGTCGAAGGGATCGCCAGCCCCCACGTAGAGGGTGCTGGTGACGCGGCCAAAGGAGACCGACCCGGACATGTTGCTGCCGATGAAGTCCGTGAGGGCGGCCCAGTTGGGGATGGCGCTCAGGAAGTTAGTGGTCTTCCACAGGCCCCCGCCGCTGGCCAGGACATAGACCGTGTTGCCGGTGCTGTCCGCGGTGTCTGGCAGGATGTTGCGCAGACGGCCGCTGTCCACCTTGGTGAGGGTGATGCCGTTCTGAGTGAAGGCCGACGTGGTGGGGCCGATGTTGGTCCAAGCGGCGGCGGGAATGGCCGCCGGGGCCTCGGGGCCGAAGCTGGACTTGAAAATAGCTGGGTACTTGGTGCGTTCCCGCTCCGCTTCTTCGAAGAGGCGGCGGGAGAAGTCAGGGCTCAGGTCCCCGCCCATGCGCTCCCGGAACCACTCCAGGCGGCCCCAGGCCTCGTCGGCCACCTTGACATCGTCGCCGCGGGTAAAGCGCTTGTAGTTGATCTGATACTGAGCCCGGTAGGCATCGTCCTGGCCCAGGAGGGGCAGGGCGAGGGCCAGGAGTAGCAGGGTGGAACGGCGTAGGAAGGACAGGCCCATGATTGCTCCGGGAAGGATCTTGAAATCATAGACTCCCTAGAGGTTGGCAGGAGGAAGCATTTCTGGGAAATGCGGCACAACGCCGACGGGACCAGAGGGGTCCGGGGTCCTCCCGCCGTTGACCCCATCCAGATAAGCCTCTAGGCTCAAAGGTTTGGGTGTCCCCAGCCGTGATCTCCTATCGTCCCGAAAATCCCCTGATCGTGCAGAGCGATCGCACGCTGCTCCTGAAGGTGGCGCATCCCCACTTTGAGCAGGTGCGGGATGAGCTGGCGCGTTTCGCGGAGCTGGTGACGAGCCCGGAGTACATGCACACCTACCGGATCACGCCGCTGAGCCTGTGGAACGCCAGTGCCTCCGGGGTGAGCTGCGCGGAGATTGTCGAGACCCTCAACACCTGGTCCCAGAATCCTGTGCCGCAGAACCTGCTGCAGGAGATCGAGGACCACGGCACCCGCTACGGCAAGCTCCGGCTGGTGGCTAAAGGTGACCGCTTGGCCCTGGAGATGGACGACCGGGGCCTGTTCTGGGAGCTGGAGAACCAGAAGAACCTGCAGGGTCTGCTGGCCGAGCCCTACCCGGATGAGCGGGGCATCTACCTGCAGTCCGGCATGCGCGGCGAGGTGAAGCTGCAGCTGATCCGCCTGGGTCACCCGGTGCAGGACATGGCCGGCTACAAGGCCGGCGACCCCCTGGCCTTCTCCCTGGCCCCCACCCTCAAGCAGTCCGGCAAGCCCTTTGGCCTGCGGCAGTACCAGCAGGCCGCTGTGGACGTGTTTCATGCGGGGGGCGGACCCGAGGGCGGCGCCGGGGTGCTGGTTCTGCCCTGCGGAGCCGGCAAGACTGTCATCGGCATCGGCTGCATGGGCAGCCTGCAGACCCACACTCTGGTGCTCACCACCAACGGCACAGCCGTGAAGCAGTGGAAGCAGGAGCTGCTGGACAAGACCACCCTCACCGAGGACCAGGTGGGTCTCTACATGGGGGACGTGAAAGAGATCCGGCCCGTCACCATCGCCACCTACCAGATCCTCACCTACCGCCGGAGCAAGACCGGACCCTTCGAGCACTTCAAGATCTTCGAGGCCGCCAACTGGGGCCTGGTGATCTACGACGAGGTGCACATGCTGCCGGCACCGATCTTCCGGGCCGTGGCCGAGCTGCAGGCCAAGCGGCGCCTGGGCCTCACCGCCACCCTGGTGCGCGAGGACCACAAAGAAGAGGACGTGTTCAGCCTCATTGGTCCCAAGCGGGTGGATGTGCCCTGGAAGATGCTGGAGAAGGACGGCTTCATCGCCACGGCCCACTGCCTGGAGATCCGCGTCCCCCAGCCCACGGACGAGCGCATGGAGTACGCCGTGGCGGACCAGCGGCAGCGCTTCCGCATCGCCTCGGAGAACAGTCTCAAGCTGGCGGTGGTGGACGAGCTGCTGGCGGGTCACCCCAAGGACAACATCCTCATCATCGGCCAGTACCTGGAGCAGCTGCGCATCCTGGGCGAGCGCCTGGGGGCCCCGGTGCTCACAGGCCAGACGCCGGAGCGGGAGCGGGAGGTGCTCTTCCGGCAGTTCCGGGAAGGCCAGCTGCGCATCCTCATCGTCAGCAAGGTGGCCAACTTCGCCATCGACCTGCCGGATGCCTCCGTGGCCATCCAGGTGAGTGGCACCTTTGGCTCCCGCCAGGAGGAGGCCCAGCGCCTGGGCCGCATCCTCCGACCCAAGGGTGAGCGCAACCTGAGCTTCTTCTACAGCCTCATCAGCTGGGACACCAGCGAGCAGGAGTTTGCCCGCAAGCGCCAGACCTTCCTCACCGAAAAGGGCTACCGCTACCTCATCGAGACCCGTCGCTTCGAAGCCTCCGGCCACCTCAGCGAACCCACCGTCTGGAAGCAGCTGCTGGAAGAGACCAAGGCTTAAGCTGGCTCCGAAGGGAAAAGATCAACGCGAAGACGCGAAGAACTGAAAAAGCAAAGAAGTTCTTTAGCT
>CAITBU010000465.1 GCA_903890595.1 uncultured Holophagaceae bacterium
CCAGGCCCGCGCCCAGGGCATCATGGCTTGGCCTCGATGGGTGGGTTGTGGGACAGGAGGAAGTGGCTCCAAGCCAGGTTGGCCCGGGCCAGGGCCTGCATCCGCTGGGCGGTCTCGGGCTCGGCGGCGCTCAGGTCCTTGGGCTCGGTGGCCCGCAGGTCATAGAGGAACGAGCGGCCATCCGGGTCCTGGTTGAGGTAGCGCTGGCCCTGGATCAGGCCGATGCGGGGGGGGCGGCGGAAGGTGGTGAAGGTGAAGGCGGTGCCCTGGCCGGCGTGGCGGGGATCAAAGAGGTCCCGGCCCAGGGTCTGGGTCCAGAAGGGCTGGCCGATGAGGCTCAGCACCGTGGGGAGGATGTCCACCTGGGAGCCCACCGTGGCCACCCGCTGCGCCGGCAGGAGGGCCGGCGCGTACAGGATGAAGGGGATGCGGTGGATGGCCAGGGTGAGGTCGCCGAAGCGGGGATCCCGGTTGCCCCGGGGGATGCCGTGGTCCGCCCACAGCACGAAGATCGTGTTGGCGAAGGCGGGGGAGGTGCGGGCCTTGGCGAAGAAGCGCTCCAGGGAGTAGTCCATGAAGCGCACCGCGTTGAACTCCTCGGGGCCTTCGAAGCCGTTGGCCCGCAGGGTGGCGGCATCCGGGGCGGCGGACTGGAAGGCGGTGTGGTGCTTGGGAATGGTGAAGGGCGGGTGGTTGCCGCTGGTCTGGACATAGGCCAGGAAGGGCTGCTGGCGGGCCTCCAGGGCCTCCTGGGCCTCCAGCAGCAGGTCGGCGTCGCAGATGCCCCACACGTCCACCACGGGGCTGTGAAAGCTGCCTTCCTCGTGGAGGCGCAGGTCCCGCAGGTTGTTCTTGAGGGCGGCGCGGATCTGGGCCCAGTTGGCGCTGCCCCCCAGGAAGTAGTCCTTCTGGTAGTCCGTCAGGGCCGACAGGGGCGTGTGCTGGTTCACCATCAGCGGGTTGCGGGTGGCGTTCTGCACGCTGCTCACATCCGGCGTGCCGAAGAGGGTGGCGAACATGGACCGGCTGGTGTTCTCCATCACCACGTGGAAGTTCTCGAAGTACACCCCGTCCCTGGCCAGAGTGGCCAAGAAGGGCGTGGGATCCAGGGCATTGCCGCCGGGCGTGGTCTTGAAGGCGGCCAGGCTCTCCAGCTGGATGAGCACCAGGTTGGGGCGGCCCGGCACCTGGCGCCGGGCTTCGACGTGGCGGCGCAGGGTGGGCAGGCCCTCGGCATCGACGGCCACAGGGATGCCCAGGTCGGCGGCGAGGGCGGCGTGGCCGGCCTTCACGGCGGCCAGGTCGAAGCCCTCGTCCATCTCCACCAGGTTCTCCAGGAAGAAGAGCACTGGATTGAGGGCCAGGTGGGCGTGGAAGGACTGCTTGGCCTCGAAGGCCTCACCCCAGCGCAGGGGGTAGCGGCTCCACTTGCCCCACATGCAAGCCAGCAAGAGGATGCTGATGCCGACCCGCGCCAGGACTCGTTGGAGGCGAGCGGCCGGGGGTGCCAGGGGACCATCCCCAAAGAGGCGGCGGAGGCCCAGCAGGAGGCCCCCCAGCAGGACCGCCAGCAGCAGGGCCAGCCACAGCACCGGGTAGCTCTGCCAGATCATGCGCAGGCTGATGGCGGGGTTCTGGAGGAACATCAGCAGGGTACCGTTGAGGCGCGTGTGGACGTAGGCGAAGGTGCCGAAGTCGAAGAAGTAGGCCAGGACCGTGAACGCAATGGCAAAGACGCCATAGGCGGTCCAGGTGCGGGCCGCCCCCGGGGAGGTCTGCAGGCCGTGGTCCGGAAAGAGACGGCGGTGGAGGGCCGTCAGCAGCAGGAAGACCACGAGCCAGGGGCGGGCCTTGTGGTCGTCGACCATCGCAATGCCCACCATGGCCACATAGACAGCCAAGCTGAGCCCCAGCCAGGGGGTCGGTAGGGAGGCTCGCCACCCCTTGGGTTGTCCCGCGCCACCGGCCCGGAGCAGGAGCCAGGCGGGCACCAGGAGGATCGCCGTCCACCGGGCATCGAACTTGAGGCCCAGGTAGAGGGCATGACGAACCTCAGGGCCAAACATCCCCGCTGCGCCCTGGAAGTGCACCAGAAAGGCCAGCCGGAACAGCGTCAAAAAGGCCAGGGCTGCCAGGCCGCAAGCCAGGAGGGCCGTGGACTTGGCGAGGGGTCGTCGGGTCATCGGATCAGTCTATCGGCATGTGTGTTAGTGTCGGATGCTTATGAGCGAATTTCTCGAAACCCTGCTCCTGTTCAGCCTTCCCGCCTCCGGCAAATCGGAGCTGAGGCGCTACCTGGCCAGCCTGACCCCCGAGCAGTGCCGGGGTGACTTCCGCATGGGCCCAACCCTGCAGCTGGACGACTACCCCTACGTCCACCTCATGCACCAGATCGATGACCAGCTGAAGGCCAATGGCCTGCCCTACGCCTACTACCTCGGCCCCCACCGCTCCTTCCGGGACCCCTGGACCTGGGCCGTGCTCATTGAGCTGCTGAACGAGGACTATGCCAACCTCATGGCCGGTCGGCAGGTCACGGTGGCCAGCGCCGCCCAGCACCTCTTCGACCGCCTGGATGCGGCCCATGCCCGGGTGGGCCTGGAGCAGCCCCTGGGCGAGGTGCCGCACCGCATTCGCCTCCGTCTGGCCGAGTCCCTGGAAGCCGAGTGCCGGGCCGAGCTGGACGCCCTCAACCGCCAGAATGCCGAGGACAAGACCGGCCGCACCCTGGTCATCGAGGCCGCCCGCGGCGGCCCCAACGGCTCGGCCTTCCCCCTGACGCCGCCCCATGGCTACGAGACCGCCTTCCAGACCCTCGACCCCGCCATCCTGGCCAAGGCCGCCGTGCTGTACGTCTGGGTGGACCCCACCGAGAGCCGCCGCAAGAACATCGAGCGGGGCCGGCCCAACGGTCAGGGCAGCATCCTCCACCACAGTGTCCCCATGGAGGTGATGCTGGGCCAGTACGGCTGCGATGACATGGCCTGGCTCCTGGACCAGAGCGATCGCCCCGGCACCATCCGGGTGGAGCGCGTGCTCCAGGAAGGTGACCGCCACACCACCCACAGCTTCCACCTGCCCGTGGCCCGCTTCGACAACCGCCAGGACCTCACCACCTTCGTCCGCGAAGACCGGGCCAGCTGGAACCCAGCGGACGTGGCCAAGCTGCATGGCGGGCTGAAGGCGGCCTTCGGGTCTTTGTAGCTGTCAGCTATCAGCTATCAGCTATCAGCTATCAGCTATCAGCTGTCAGCTGTCAGCTAAAAAAGCAGGGCCAGGCAGACCCATTGATTCTGCCGAGTCCTGCTTTGGCCGATAGCTGACAGCCAATTCGTTGATAGCTGACAGCCGACAGCCAACTCAGTGCGCGGCTGCCCCCGCCTTGGCATTCCAGATCCGGGTCATGATGTACGCGCCGATGAGGCTGAAGGGGATGATGGCGCCCACCCAGACCCAGGCGTGGGCGGGCTGGTGGCCGTGGGTGGCGATGCCATCCCAGCCCCACGTGTTGAGGATGGAGCCCAGGCCAAAGCCGGTCAGACCCGAGCCGATGTACTGGATGCCGTCCAGGGCGCCGGTCACGGTGGCGGCGGCTTTGCGCCCCCCGAAGTCCATGCTGGCCGTGCCGCTGAGCATGCCGTGGACGCCGAAGATGAACATGGCCGTGAGGCCCAGCAGGGCCACCGCCCAGACCTTGCCGCCCCAGGTGCCCTGTCCCAGGGTGAGGCCCAGGAGGCAGAGCATGACCACCTGCACGAGGTAGAAGACAAAGGCCACGGGGGGGCGGCGGGACTGGAAGAGCTTGTCGCTCATCCAGCCACACATGAGGCCGCCGAGGATGCCACCAAGCATGAAGGCAACCCCTGTCCACCAAAACAGGTACTCCTTCTTGCCCAGGTGGTAGATCTCCTGCAGGTACTCGGTGAAGTAGAGCATCACGCCCTGGCGGACAAAGCCCGTGCAGAACTCGGCGCCGATGAGGGCCACGATGATGGGGTTCTTGAAGACCTTCCGGATCAGGTCCCGCAGCGGCATGGGGGCGTCTTCAGCGAGGTGGGCGTTGGAGCCATCACCGGTGTCGAAGTCCGTCAGGCCCGCATGGCTGGGGCGGTTGCGCACCAGGAACCAGTCCACACCGAACATGAAGGCCATGGCTGCGGCGGGCACGAACCAGATGACCGTCCAGCTGCCGAAGCTGGCCAGGAGCCAGGCCCCGATGGTGGTGGCCAGGAAGTAGCCCGAGCTGATCATCATGCCAAAGATGCCGCCGAAGACCCCCCGCTCTTGCACATGGAACCAGGTGCTGTTGACCTTCACCACCGACAGCGCCCCGAAGCTCTGGAAGTACATGTTGAGGCTCCAGAGCAGGCTCATGCTCACGAGCACCCGGGAGGCGTCCCCCTTCAGGAACATGAAGCCAATGGCCAGGTTCACCAGGGCAGCGCCAAGGGAGCCCACGAGGATGGCCTTGCGCCCGCCGATGCGGTCGGCAATGGGGCCGTTGAGGGCCACGGCCAGGCCGTAGGTCCAGAAACCAGCCGAAGCGATGAAGCCCATGTCCGCCTTGTTCAGGTGGAACCAGACGCCGATGTCGTTCTTAACAATATTGAAGTTGTAGCGACCCATGTACATGGCCGCATAGGTCAGGCCCAGGGGAAACCAGTTCATGAAGCGGCGCAGGCGAAAGGCTGGGGTGTGTTCCACGGAGTCCTCGGGGCAGGGGGCAGCGGCCCCGAAAACCAGCAGCGGCCAAGCCTCAGCTGTGCTTCTCCAACTTTTCGTCCGTGGACTTCAGCACCCAGCCTCGGCTGAGCTTCTCGAACAGGGCGTGGCGCTCCTTCGTCTCCCCCAGCTTGGATTCGGGAAACCGGGCCTGGAAGAGGGGGAACAGGGTCGTGGGCTGTTCGAGCTTGACTTCATAGGTCACCCGGGCTTCGTTGCCCTTGCCCTCGATTTTGAGAATCTTGACGAAGTTCCCCTGAGCCACGGGGGCAGAGAAACCGCCCAGGATCGGCTTGATGGTGGCCGGGGCGTCGGGCTTAAGACTGAAGCTGCACGCCACCTTCTTGCCCTTGGTGCTCGCTGTGACGTCGAACCAGCCGGTCTGCTCCAGGGTCTTCTGGAGGAGGAGCAGCCTGGGATGGTCAGCAGACCCCTGGTCCGTCTCTGCTTGTTCCGGCAGGGTGAGGCGGATGATGACCGGGTAGTGCTTGCGGATCTGCTCTGAGGCTTCCTGGATGCCGGGCTTGGAGGCACAGCCCAGGACGGCGAGGAGGACGGGAAGCAGGAGCAGTCGGCGCATGGTGGATCCTTGTCGGTTCGACAAGGATGGTGACACAAGGGCGGGGTCCCGGGCGACCCGGGAGTATGCTGGGGCCGTCCCAGAGGAGTCCCCCGTGAATGCCGCCTACCTGGCCCACCTGCAGCGCGAGCTCGATGCCCTGAAGGCTGCGGGGCTCTACAAGACCGAGCGGACCATCACCACGCCTCAGCAGCCCCGGATGACCGCCAATGGCCGTGATGTGGTCTGTCTCTGCGCCAACAACTACCTGGGCCTGGCCAACCACCCCGAGGTCATCGCTGCTGCCAAGGGCGTGATGGATGACCATGGCTTCGGCATGGCCTCCGTGCGCTTCATCTGTGGCACCCAGGACATCCACCGGGAGCTGGAACAGAAGCTCGCCGCCTTCCTGGGGCTGGAGGATGCCCAGCTGTATTCGTCGTGCTTTGATGCCAATGGGGCCATCTTCGAGGGCCTGCTGGGCGAGGAGGACGCCGTCATCAGCGACGCCCTCAATCACGCCTCCATCATCGACGGCATCCGCCTCTGCAAGGCCCAGCGCTACCGCTACGCCAACTCGGACATGGCCGACCTGGAGGCTCAGCTGCAGGCCTCTGACGCCGCCGGGGCCCGCTTCAAGCTGGTGGTCACGGACGGCGTCTTCAGCATGGATGGCTATATCGCCAAGCTGGGGCCGATCTGCGACCTGGCGGAACGATACGGCGCCATGGTGATTGTGGATGACAGCCATGCCGTGGGCTTCATGGGTGAGCACGGCCGGGGCACCCACGAGCACTGTGGGGTCATGGGGCGGGTGGACTTCCTCACGGGGACCTTCGGCAAGGCCCTGGGGGGCGCCTCCGGCGGCTACATCGCCGGGAAGGCCGAGGCCATCGCCTGGCTGCGGCAGAAGGCCCGGCCCTACCTGTTCTCCAACTCCGTGGCACCCTCCATCGTGGCCGCCACCCTGAAGGTGCTGGACCTGCTGGCAGACAGCGGCGAGCTCATCCAGCGGGTCCACGCCAATGCCCGCCGCTTCCGGGCCGGCATGGAGGCCGCCGGGTTCAAGCTGCTGCCGGGCGAGCACCCCATCGTGCCGGTGATGCTCTACGAGGCGCCCCTGGCCCAGGCCTTCGCCACCCGCCTCCTGGATGAGGGCGTCTATGTCATCGGGTTCTTCTTCCCGGTGGTACCCAAGGGCCTGGCCCGCATCCGCACCCAGCTCTCCGCCGCCCACACCAGCGCTGACATCGATCACGCCATCGCCGCCTTCACGAAGGTCGGCCGGGAGCTGGGCGTCATCGCCTAGGACTGTGCAGCAGGGCCGTTGTCCGTGCTAGGCTCCCGGCATGGAACGGATCCCCTGCTACGAGCTTGACCCCTGCCTTCGTACCCTCGACACCCAGGTCCTGCGGGCTTGGGTGGAGGAGGGCCAGAGCTGGGCGGTCCTGGAGGACACAGTGCTCTACCCGGAGGGCGGCGGCCAGCCCTGTGACCGGGGCACGGCCAACGGCATCGAGGTGCTGGAGGTGCGCAGCCACGCCGGGGAGCTCCGTCACCGCTTGGCCGCTCCCCTTGCCGAAGGACCGGTGGCTCTGGTGCTGGACTGGGCCCGCCGCTTCGACCACATGCAGCAGCACACGGGCCAGCACCTCCTCACGGCCCTGGCCCAGGACCGCTTCGGCTGGGCCACCACGGCCTTCCATCTGGGGGAGGAGGTCTGTGATGTGGAGCTGGCTGTCCCGACCCTTACCCCTGGAGACCGGGCCCGCCTGGAAGAGGCTATCGCCCAGGAGATCCGGGCCGCCCGGCCCATTCGGGCCCGCCGGGTGGATGCTGAGGGCTACGCCCGGGAGACGGTGCGGAGCCGGGGTCTGCCCGAGGGCCACGTGGGCGACATCCGCCTCGTGGAGATCGAAGGGGTGGACCTGAACACCTGCGGGGGCACCCACCTGCAGCACACCGGCGAGCTCGAGGCCCTGGCCCTGCTGGGCACGGAGGCTCTGCGAGGGGGCCTGCGCCTGTTCTTTGTCGCAGGGGGACGGGTCCGTAGGCG
>CAITBU010000466.1 GCA_903890595.1 uncultured Holophagaceae bacterium
GAGGAGGTCCGCCAGGACCTGATCAGCAGGGAAGTAATCGGGAGGGGGAACCTGGGCCGACGCCGGTGCCAGAAGCACCAGGGCCGGGAGCAGGCGCAGAGAGGTGCGCATGGGGACTCCGGACGAAAGGGGGAACGGGCCCGCTCCGCAGAGCAGGCAGGGCTACGCCTCGTCCCGCTTCAGATCCGGAAGGTGTCCAGCAGGGCCAGGTGCCGGCCCAGGTCAGGGTCGCGGCCTCGGGAAGTGTGCTGACCAAGGACTTCGGTGCCAGCCTCGACAGCGGCCCGGTCCCAGCCCGCAGGTGTGGGGCTGGCTTCCACCCGGCGCTGGGCCTGCTCACTCCGGCGGGAGGCCTGCAGGGCGACCACAGCGCCCGACCGAGCGTCACAGGTGCCCCGCTGGGGGCCCCGGTTGCTCTCGGGCTTGGGGCAGGGGCAGGTGTCCTCGACCCCAGCAGCCTCGCCACAGCAGCAGGCGTGGGCCGCCGCCACCGTGCCCGGAGCCCAGTCCGCCGCCCCGCCGCCCAGGAGCAGCGCGAAGGCCAGGATGGCTCGCAGGATGGGCTTCAAGGAAGGACCTCCGAAGGTTCCAGCATAGGGCCACCACCCTGTGGCGACAACAAAGGACCTGCACCGGAGGCATCCGGTCAGGAAAAAAGCGGAACCGCAGATGACGCAGATGGGCGAGGACTCATCCCAGCTTTTCAAGTCCAGAAGTGGATCCACAGATTTCACAGATTCCACAGATTGCGCGCCGACCCACCCCCCGCATGAACCCGCCGAAGGCGGCTTCCGGCCGTGCCGGAAGTCAGCCCGGGGCGCCATTTGCCCTATCCCCAGTTCTCCCCGTGCATCCCCGGCTAAGGTACTTTCTCTGTCTGTGTAATCTGTGAAATCTGTGGATAACATATTCATTTTTTTGTATTTATCTGCATTCTTGTGCTCTTGTCACCGACCAAAGAACCAGTCTTTTGAGGCTGAGGCTGGCCGATAACCAGGAAGACCAAAACAGGCCATTTCCACGCCCTTTCTTGATCAGCTTTTAATCGGTGTTCATCGGTGTTCATCGGTGGCTAAATATTTTTTTGCCCTTCCATCCCCACTGAGGAGCGGCGCAGATGCAGTCTCGATGCGGCCCAGCGTACGATGGAGACATGACGGAAGCGGTGGAACTGGCGATCATCGGCGGCGGCGTGGCCGGGCTGAGCCTTGCCTACCACCTGGCGCAGTCAGGCCAGCAGGGCATCGTCCTCCTGGACCGCGAGGACCAGCCGGGCACCTATGCCAGCGGCCACAATGCGGCCATCGCCCGGTGTCTCACGGGCCGCGACGAGCACACAGCCCTGGCAGTTGAAGGTCGCCGCCAGCTCGCAGAGGCGGGCCTGCTGGAGGCCTGCGGGGGCCTCCTCCTGGGCACGACTGTGGGCGCCCTGACAGACCACGAAGCCGAAGCCCGCCGCCATGGCGTGACCGTTCAGCGGGGCCCCGGCTGCCCCCTGCCGGGCCTGCAGGCCGCCGAGCACCTGAGCATCCCCGAGGACGGCGTCATTGATATCGCCCGCCTCCTGAGCACCTGCGCCGAGGGCGCCCGAGCGGGCGGGGCGGACCTGCGCTTCGGCTGGGCCGTCACGGCCCTGCAGCCCACCGCTGAGGGCTTCCGCCTGGAGACCGACCGGGGTCCCCTGCACGCCCGCACCGTGGCCATCGCTGCCGGTGCCTGGGCCGGAGAACTGGGCGCCCAGGCCGGGTCGCAGCTCGCCCTCGCGCCCCTGCGCCGCAGCCTGGTGTGGAGTGGCGCACCGCACCCCCAGAGTGAGCCCTGGGCCTGGTGGGTGGACCGGCCTTTCTACCTGCGCCCGGAGAGCGGCGGC
>CAITBU010000467.1 GCA_903890595.1 uncultured Holophagaceae bacterium
GCCGAGGCGGGCTGCCTGGTCTGGGTCAAGGAAGCCAACGAGGCCTTCCTGGCCAAGGGACTGGCCCGCATCCACGGGGCCTGGGACCGGTCGGTGACCAAGGGCAAGGTCACGCCGGAACAGCGCCAAGCCTGGGCCGCCAACCTCCAGGGCACCCTCTCCTTTGATGATCTGGCTCCCTGCGACCTCCTGGTGGAGGCCATCCCCGAGAACCTGGACCTGAAGCTCCGCACCTTTGCCGAGCTGGACCGCGTCGCGGCCCCGGGCGCCCTGCTCTGCTCCAACACCTCCAGCCTGTCCGTGGCTCAGATGGGGCCCGCCCTGGCCCCGGAGCGCCTGCCCCGCCTGGCGGGCCTGCACTTCTTCAACCCGGTGCCCATGATGCCCCTGGTGGAAGTCATCCGCACCCTCGCCACCAGCGAGGAGACCCTGGCCGACCTGCGGGCCTTCGTGCAGAAGCTGGGCAAGACGGCCGTGCTGGCCCCGGATGCGCCGGGCTTCATCGTGAACCGTCTGCTCATCCCCTACCTGCTGGACGCCATCCGCTGCGCCGAGCAGGGTCTCTCCAGCGTGGAGGACATCGACACGGGCATGAAGCTGGGCTGCGGGCATCCCATGGGGCCGCTCCACCTCGCCGATTTCGTCGGCCTGGACACCATGCAGAGCGTCTCGGAGGTGCTCTTCGACGCCTTTGGCGAGCCCCGCTTCAAGGCCCCCTCCCTGCTTCGCCAGCTGGTCGCCGCCGGCCGGTTCGGCAGGAAGTCAGGCAGCGGGTTCTACCGCTGGGAGGGCGAGAAGCGCGCCGAGGCGCTGCCGCTCTGAGGCGCATCACGCCGGGCCGCCGCGCGGACGGAAGCCGCGCGGACAACTCGGTCGGTAAGCACGAACACGAGAATCAGGAACAAGACGAGCAGAACGGTCATGGTGGGCCTCCGCCTAGTGCTTGATGTGCTGGGTGCGGTACTGAATGACGAACTCCCGGATCGTCCCGCCGATGATCCAGGCCAGCAGCCCGATGGTCACCAGGCCGAGCGCACTGTTCGTGACGTTCAGCATGAGCGTTTCTGAGTTTTTCCAGTTGGCCAGCTCGAACATATAACCTCCTGTGGAGCATTTACTGCGGGGAACTGCCGCTCACGAAGACTCCATGCCTCCGTCGTCGCGGGTGAGGTAGATGGGCTCGGGCCGTCCGGTTGCGGCCTCCTGCTGCACCTGTGGGCCGGCTTCTTCCACGGCTTCAAAAATCGGTAGGTACTTGACCACGTAGGAGAAGACCGTGAATCCGAGCGCGGTGATCCCGAGCATGATGAAGATCTCAATCAGAGAGGGGAAGTAGGTCTGGGTGGGATACACCTCCAGCCCCGTAATGGCCGTGTTCATGCGGTTGAAGGCGAAGCCGGCCAGGACCATGAGGGTCGCGGAATAGAGCCCCAGCCGCGAGGTGCGAATCCGTTCACTGAGCAGGAGCGCAAAGGGAACGACAAACCCGACGAGCAGCTCCGTGTAGAAGGCAACGCTGTAATAGGTCAGGGTCGTCAACTCGTGGAGGGCCCCCCGGGCCAGGAGGTCCTCCACCCGCACGACGAAATACACAGCAAGCGTAATGGCGATGATCTTGGCCAGGTTGGCCCGGAGGTGCGTCGAGAGCAGCTCGCGGCCACCCCGGGAGAGGATCAGGGACTCGAGGAGGATCATCGCAATGCCGGACGCGATGCAGGAGATGAAGAAGAGCACCGGCAGCAGCGGCGTGTACCAGAGGGCGTGCAGGCGGTTCGGCACGATGAGGTACAGCGAACCAAACGAGGACTGGTGCAGGGTGGAGAGCAGCACGCCGACGATCATGAGCGGCAGCGAGATGGCGTGAATCCACTTGATGGGCCAGGTGATCTTGACCTTTTCGAGGATGATCGGGGCGAACTCGAGGGAGAGCACCGAGGTGTACAACATGAGGCACCAGCTGATCTCGCACATCACCGAGTGCGGGTTCCACATCACCAGCGGATGCCAGAAGTGATCGGGCCGCCCGAGGTCGATGATTAGCACCAGGACCACCAGCAGGTAGCCGATGAAGGCCGTCAGAATCGCGGGGCGCACAATCGGCTCATATTCCTTGGCATGGAAGATATTCACGGCAGCCACGATGGTGAACCCGGAGGCCGCCAGGCCAATGCCCAGGAAGTCGAAGCCGATCCAGAGCCCCCAGGGAAACTCATCCGTGAGGTTCGTGGTGGCGCCAAGGCCATAGGTGAAGCGGGCGATGGCAGCGAGGGTCCCGGCCAGGATCAGGGTCGTGGAGATGGCCTGCCAGCCGGTGATGCGGGGGAGCAGTCGGATCTTCATGGCTTCTCCTCGGGGCGGGGTGTCTCGCCCTTTTTCTCAGCAGCTTCAAAAGCGGCTACTTCCGTGCGGCGGTTGGTGATCCACCAGATGCCACCCAGCACCACCCCACCCACGGACAGCACGTTGGGGACCTTGGACAGGGCACTCATGGTGAGCATGGGCAGAGGGACCCTGCCCAGCCGTGAATCGAAGCCTAGCTGTTCAAAGGGAACCGAGCTGAGATAGAACATCGAGGTGCCACCCACATCGTCCTTGCCGTAGATCCTCGGCACATACTTGGTCGGCTCTGCGCCCAACCGGCGGGCCGCTTCCAGTAGCAGCTCATCCCGATCACCAAACAGGGTCGCCCCAACAGGACAGGCCTCGGCGCAGGCTGGCAGCTGGCCCTTGGCCAGCCTGGGCGCGCAGAAGCGACACTTCTGGATGCGGGGCTTGGTGCTGCTCCACTCGTATTTCGGCACATGGTAGGGGCAGGCCTGGAGGCAGTAGCGGCAGCCGATGCACTTGTCGGCATCGTAGGCGACCGGGCCATCGCCCTGCTTGACCAGTGCGCCCACAGGGCAGACCGACACACAGGTGGGAACGTCGCAGTGCTGGCAGAGCCGGCGCACATAGACGTCGCTGTACTTGTTGAGGGCGGTGTAAGCCGTCAGCGACAGGTTTTTTTCTTCATTCGGAGAGAGGTGATTTTCTTCTTTGCAGGCCGCCTGGCAGGCGTTGCAGCCCATGCAGAGGGTCAGGTCAATCAGCATGGCTTTTTTCTGGCTCAAAATTCCACCCCCGGCTTGTGAACCGCCCTGGACTCGACTCGGTGATCGCAGCACCGCTGGGATTCACCTCACCAATCAACTATCAAGTCCCGTGCCACGGCAGGTGATGGGCTCATGACTGATCTATTTATTGTTTTTATTATTGTTAGGAATATCTAGCAGACCCATCCCGTCGCGTGCAGCCTGCTGCCCACCGTGCCATGAGGCGGAACTGTCAAATGCGACGGCGAAGAGAAGAGGACCACGCTCCTACACTTCGTAAATGGTCTCTAGAAATAGTTTTCAGATTTCTGGTTATCCAGCGGGAAGGGCCTACACTGATAGATGACCGATGCGTAATCAACGATCGGGTCGGAGTTCATTTGGCAACCCATCCGGGTTCTTGCGCCTTCCACTTCACCAAGGCCACTGGTGCCCGCTTCCGCTTTGATCCGGTGCAGGGGAAACGCAAACGGTCGATCACGGCCCACGTCTTTGAAGTGCTCCTGAAGCGCCTGGAGATGAATGCGATCCTCGACACCACACCGAATGGTGTCTGCATCGTGTCCTGCGAAGGCGTCACCCGGTGCAATCCCGCCGCCCTGCGATTGTTCGGCGTCGCCTCCCTGGAAGAGCTGCGGCGCACCTTCGGACGAAAGGGTGAGGGCTTCGCCTTCTGCTCGCCAAACAGCCCCTTCCCCCTGCGCGAGCATGAGCGTCCCCTGATGCGCGCCCTGCAGGGCGAGAAGGTGACGGAGATCCTCCAGGCCACTCACGGCGAGACCGGCCAGGAGGTCACCCTCCGGATCACCGCCGCCCCCATCCTGATCCGGGGCCGGATCATCGGTGCCGTCGTCATCCACACGGATATCACCCTGGGGCTCCGAGAAGGCCGTTTCCCGCCATCCCAGCAGGAACCGGTTCTGGTGCCGGCCCCGCCCGACCACTCCACAGAGCTGCTGGCCCACGAGACGCACCTGCGGGAGCAGGCCGAAAAGGATCTGCAGCATGCCCACGCCGAGATCCAGGAGCTGAAGAAGCATCTACACGCGGAGAACAAGCACCTCTTCCAGGAGATCAGCCACGCGGCAAACTTCGGGGAAGTGGTGGGCCAGAGTCCCTGCCTGGAGGCCGTGTTCGCCCAGGTGGAGGCCGTGGCCCCGCAGGACTCGACGGTGCTGCTGCTGGGGGAGACGGGCACCGGCAAAGGCCTGGTGGCCCGCGCCATCCACAGCCGGAGCCTGCGCAGCCACCGTCCCCTGGTCATCGTCAACTGCACGGCCCTCCCCGCCAGCCTGATCGAGAGCGAGCTCTTCGGGCGCGAGAAGGGTGCCTTCACCGGCGCCAGCTCCCAGCAGCTGGGCCGCTTCGAGCTGGCGGATAAAGCGACCATCCTGCTGGACGAGATCGGCGACCTGCCCTTCGAGCTCCAGGCCAAGCTGCTCCACGTGATCCAGGAGGGGGAGTTCAGCCGCCTGGGCAGTGCCAAGACCATCAAGGTCGATGTGCGCATCATCGCTGCCACCAACCGGGACCTCTACGAAGAGATCCGGCTGGGCCGCTTCCGGGAGGACCTCTTCTACCGGCTCAACATCTTCCCCATCACCGTGCCCCCCCTGCGGGACCGCAAAGATGACATTCCCCTACTGGTGTACTACTTCCTGGCCAAGCTCAACCGCAAGCTCGGCAAGGATGTCCAGCGCGTCACCAGCGAGACCATGACGCAGCTGGTGGCCCATGCCTGGCCCGGCAATGTGCGCGAGCTGGAGAGCGTCATGGAGCGGGCCGTGATCATCTCCAAGGGCACGACCCTGCAGGTGCTGGATCACTTCAACACGGTGGTCCCCCTGGTGACCCACCCCGAGGAAGGCCAGCTGCTGGTGGACCTGGAGCGCGACTACATCGCCCAGGTCCTCAAGAAGACCAACTGGCGCATCGAAGGCACCAACGGCGCCGCCAACCTCCTCGGCCTGAACCCCAGCACCCTCCGTGGCCGCATGCGCAAAGAGGGCATCCACCGGCCGTGAACCGGCGCGGGTGGGAGCCAAAAAACAGGTTCTTCGCGCTTTGGCGGGGTGCTCGCCAAAGGCCGGGCAGATCTAGGCAGGACTCCCCAACCTGGAGAGGCCAATCCCCTTCATCCCCTGCATCCCTGTTAATAAAGCAATAAGAAACAGGGATTAAGGGGATGAAGGGGATAGCCACCCCGATGGCGAGAAGGGTTCCCTTATCCTGATGTTCTTGCGCTGCGGCGCAGGCGCAGGTGCTCCGCAGATACGGTCCATGTCGTGGCGCCTGGGTGACGATCTGTTTCCGGTGCCTAGCCAGGTTTCGGAGCCGGGACTTGGCGAAAACCAGAGTCGCCTTCCCCGGTAAAGCGCGATGAACC
>CAITBU010000468.1 GCA_903890595.1 uncultured Holophagaceae bacterium
GGCCCCCCAGGGCATCCTCAACGGCACCCTCGAGCGCCGCCGGGAGCACATGATGCTGCTGCTCCAGCGCATGGTCGACGAGGCCGCCCCGTGAGCCCCCTGCCCACCCCCTCTGCCCTCGCGGCCCGCCTTCAGGGACTGCCGAAGGGGGACTGGATGGGCCGGGTCAGCAAGGTGGTGGGGCTCGTGGTGGAGTCCACGGGACCCGATTGCTCTGTGGGTGAGCAGATGCTCATCCACGCCACGGATGGTCAGGGCCAGCCCCGCCTGGTGCATGCAGAGGTGGTCGGGTTCTCCGGCCAGCGGGTGCTGCTGATGCCCATCGAAGAGACCGAAGGCATCCGCCCCGGCCTGGCGGTGGAGGCCACGGGCCACCAGTCCCAGCTGCCCCTGGCGGAGGCGCTGCTTGGCCGCGTCATCGACCCCCTGGGCCGCCCCCTGGATGGCGGCCCACCGATTGTTCCCACGGACTTCCTGCCCATCCAGGGGCCGCCCCCAAACCCCATGCGCCGCAAGCGCATCGACAGCATCCTCTCCACGGGGGTGCGCGCCATCGACGGCCTGCTCACCCTCGGCAAGGGCCAGCGGGTGGGCATCTTCTCTGGCTCGGGCGTGGGCAAGTCCACCCTCATGGGCATGGTGGCCCGCAACACCTCTGCCGAGGTAAATGTCATCACCCTGGTGGGAGAGCGGGGCCGTGAGCTGCGGGAGTTCATCGAGAACGACCTGGGCCCCGAGGGCCTCCGCCGCAGCGTGGTGGTGGTCTCCACCGGAGATCAGTCGCCCCTGCTCCGCCTGCGCTGCGCCATGGCCGGGACCACCGTGGCTGAGTATTTCATGCGCCAGGGCAAGGACGTCTTGCTGATGATGGACAGCGTCACCCGGTTCGCCATGGCCCAGCGCGAGGTGGGCCTCAGCGCCGGCGAGCCCCCCAGCTCCCGGGGCTACACACCGTCGGTCTTCGCCCTGCTGCCCCGCCTCATGGAGCGCGCTGGAACCTTCGAGGGCATGGGCTCCATCACGGGCATCTACACGGTGCTGGTGGAGGGGGACGACATGAATGAGCCCATCAGCGATGCCGTGCGCGGCATCCTCGACGGCCATGTGGTGCTGTCCCGGAAGCTGGCCTCCAAGAACCACTTCCCGGCCATCGATGTGCTGCCCAGCCTGTCCCGCCTCTTCAGTGCCCTGGCCCCGCCGGAGCAGAAGCAGCTGGCCAGCAAGATCCGGGACCTCCTGGCCACCTACCAGGACGCTGAAGACCTGATCCAGATCGGTGCCTACACCAAAGGTTCCAGCTCCGCCATCGACCAGGCCATCCAGTTCCAGGGCGCCATCCAGTCGTTCCTCCGGCAGGCCACCGCCGAGTCCTCCGACCACCGGCAGGCCATGCTGGGCATGGGTCAGATCTTCGGCATTGACCTCGCACCCTTCATGAAGGCGCCCGCCTGATGGCCGCCCGGTTCCGCTTCCGCCTCGAGCCCCTGCGCAAGCTGCGGGAGGCCGTCGAGCGCGAGGCCGAGCGCGCCCTGGGCCGAGCCCTGCAGGCCGAGCGGGAGGTCCGTCGCCTCATCGACGAGCTGGCGCAGCAGCGCAATGCTCTTTTCGAGTCCCAGCGCATGCTGCCAGGCCAGGTCATGGACCTGGACATGTGGCGAGCCGGGGGACGCTTCCTCGAGGTCCTGGAGCGCCGCCAGATCGCGGCCTACGAGGAGCTGCGGACCGCCGCCGCCCAGGTGGCCGCAGCCAGGGAGAGCCTGGCCCTCGCCCACCGGGAGCACCTCATGCTCGTCCGGCTCAAGGAGCGGCGAGCCCTGCTCCATGAGCGGGAGCAGGCCCTTCGGGAAGCCCTCGAAATGGATGAGCTGGCCATCCTCCGGCACCATCGACCCAGCGCCTAGGAGCACCCATGAATCCCCGCTACCTCCTCTGGATTTCCGCCCCCATGGTGCTCTCCGTGGGCGTGATCTGGCTATCGGCTCAGGAACCCAAGGGCGAGACCAAAGGCGCCATCGCAGAAGGCGTGCGGGTCGCCGAGCTGGCCTCCCAGCTCCAAAACCGGGAGAAGGCCCTCACCCAGCGGGAGCTGGACCTCAAGCAGCTGGAGCAGCGCCTGAACACCCTCCAGGCCACCCTGGACCGGGAGCGCGCCGAGCTGGCCACCCGGGAGAAGACCGTGCAGGAAGCCCTGGCCAAGGTGGAGAACCTCAAGGTCAGGCCCGCCATCGATCCCCAGATCATCCGCACCTACGAGGCCATGGATCCCGCCGCCGGCGCTCAGGCCATCAAGGAGCTCGCTGGGCAGAACATGGAAGTGGCCGTGGCCCTGCTGGCTGGAATGGCCCCCAAGAAGGCCGGCAAGCTCATGGATCAGCTGGCCCCGCTGGACGCCAAATTGGCAGGCCGCCTCACGGAGCGGGTTGGAATGTCCCGACCCAAGGACCCGGCCAACTAACCCTTTTCTGCCTAACGGACTCGGCACAATCCTGGCGCAGGGAAACCATCCGGATGCACCGGAGACGAGGTTTCCATGGCGACAGCCACTCCATCTGCCCTGCTGGCGGTCTTTGACCGCCCCGTGGCGGAGCGGCTGGAGGTCAAGGGGCCCGAAGCAGCTGCGGGTGAGTTTGCCGGCCTGATGGGGCAGCTGGTCAATCCCCCTGCATCTGCTAAGCCGACCGAGGCCCCGCCCACCAGCAAACCCGTGCGGAGCAGGGGGCCGAAAGCCCCGGTCCACAAGCTCCAGCCTGACGCCCCAGTCAGCCCCCAGGGGCTCCCCGCAGGGCCCCCGCGGCCTGCCCCCGCAACAGTGGGCCCCGCCGCGACTGCGGCAGGATCCGCAGCCCCGCCGGCAGCGCCAGAGGCGGCCGCTCCTCCGCTGCTGGAGCGACCCGAGGAAGGCCTTGAGGCCCGCACACTCCCGCTGACCACCGCTGCTGCGGCCCCCCTCGCAGGAACGGCGCAGACCCCAGAAGCCGGCGCAGAGGCCCCGGCCTTGCAAACGCCGCAGCCCGTGGTGCTCCTCCCGTTGGATTTCAGCACAGCGGTGGTTCCAGTCCCTGCGCCCGCGGAACACCCGCAGACCAAGCTTGCTTCGGCGGAAGCGCCCCTTCCCTCCGCCTCGGCGGCGCCCCTGGCGGCACCGGCCGGCCCCCAGCCATTCAGCCAGCCCCTGCCCGCTTCAGGCCCCCCGCTAGGCGCTGCAAGCCCGGCCCCCGGGCGCCCGGGCGAGGCTGCGGACAGCCCCCTGCAGCAGGCTCGCCTGACGCCTCTACCGATGTCAGGCCCCAGCGCTCCCCAGGTGCGCCCAGCCGAGGTGCCGAACCCGGCAGCCACAGCCCCCGCTGGCCCTGAGGCCCCGGTGAGCACCGAGCGCAACCTTGCGCCCACCGCGCCCTCCCAGGCCCCCGTGGCCCCGCCCACTTCAGGCCCTCTGCTGGCTGCCGTCAGCCCGGCCCCCGGCCCCCAGGAACCCAAGGAAAAGGCTGCGGCCAGTCCCCTGCCGTCGACCCAGCAGGGAATGCCCGCTTCGAAGGCCCCTGCCAGCGTTCCCGTGCTTCCCCAGGCCTCCCGGGTTGAGCTGCTGATCGCCGCAGCCACGGCCCCCGCTGGCCCTGAGGCCCCGGTGAGCACCGAGCGCAACCTTGCGCCCACCGCACCCTCCCAGGCACAAGCGGCCCCGCCCACGGCAGGCCCCCTGGCGGCTGCCGCCAGCCCGGCCCCCGGCCCCCAGGAACCCAAGGAAAAGGCTGCCGCCGACCCCCTGCCGTTGGCCCAGCCGGCAGCGCCCGCTTCGAAGGCCCCTGCCAGCGTTCCCGTGCTTCCCCAGGCACCTCAGGTTGAATTGCGAAGCGCCGCAGCCACGGCCCCCGCTGGCCCTGAAGCCCCGGTGAGCACCGAGCGCAACCTCGCACCCACCGCGCCCTCCCAGGCCCCCGCGGCCCCGCCCACGGCAGGCCCCCTGCCGGCTACCACCAGCCCGGCCCCCGGCCCCCAGGAACCTCAGGAAAAGGCTGCCGCCAGTCCCCTGCCGTCGACCCAGCAGGGAATGCCCGCTTCGAAGGCCCCTGCCAGCGTTCCCGTGCTTCCCCAGGCACCTCAGGTTGAATTGCGAAGCGCCGCAGCCACGGCCCCCGCTGGCCC
>CAITBU010000469.1 GCA_903890595.1 uncultured Holophagaceae bacterium
TCCTGGGGGGCGCGGTGGGCCCGGGTGTTGGTGATGCCCAGGAACTCACAGAGCTCCTGCAGGCTGCGGCGGGGCAGCTCCGGAATCAGCCGCTTGGCCAGGAGGCGGGTGCAGATGAGGCGGTGGCGGCGCCAGACACCCTCGGGCAGCCAGGCCTTGAGGAAGCTGCCGTCGTAGGGGGCGTGGTGGGCCACCCAGATCCGGCCCTCCAGGTGGGGCACCAGCTTGAGGGCCACCTGCTCCCAGGGCGGGGCCCCGGCCAGCATGGGCAGGGTGATGCCCGTGAGGCGCTGGATCTCCTCCGGCAGGAAACCCTCGATGGCAGCCAGGCTGGAAAAGCGCTTCTCGACCACGGGACCCGCCAGGCACACCAAGCCCACCTCGGTGATCTCCGAGGCCCGGATGAAGCGTCCGGTCTTGTCCCACCGCGCCTTGGGGGTGCCACCAGTGGTCTCCAGGTCCAGCACCGCGAACCGCAGTTCCCGCAGGGCGGGGGAGCCGGATTCGAGGAGTGGCACCTGGTTCATGCGCTGACCAGGGTCTTCAGGCCAGCGGAAAAGAGCACATCCACCTTCTTCCCAGCCCGCCGCTGCACGCGGCCCAGGCCAAAGGCGGGATGATCCATCCAGGCCCCTTCCGCCCAGTGCTCCGTCACCCGGTAGGGTCGAGCCAAGGCACCGCCCTGTTCCTGGGCGAGAGCCGTCTGGAACTGGGCCGGCAGGGAGCCCGGCCGGGGGCCGCTGGGCCTGGGGGCTGCGGCAGCGCGCGGCGTCCGGGCCAGGGGGGGCGGCTTGGGGGCCCGGAACTTGTGGACAGACCGGCAGTTCCCGCAGATTAGCTGCTCCGGGGTGCCGTTGGTCACGGTGAGAATCTGGTGGCGGGTCTCGCCCCCACAGCGGCCGCAAGGTGCGTCCACGTCCTGGCCAGCGTAGTAGGGCTTCGTGCTCATGCGATCCAGACTAGCATCGGCCGGAGCGCGCCAGGCGGGGATTGGCGCATCTCCCCTCAGCCCAGGAGGGCCTTCACCTGGGCAAGGCGCTGCTCCCGCTCCTCGGCCTGCCCCCGGAGCTTGGCCACGGCCACGGCCGGAGCCTTGGTCACGAAGCTCTCATCCGCCAGGCGGGCACGGAGGGGCTCCAGCTCCTTCTCGAGCTTGGCCAGCTCCTTCTCGAGCTTGGCCTGCTCCGCAGCGGGATCCTTCAGCCCCGCCAGCTCCAGGGCCACGGTCCCGCCGGCCACCACGGCCACGGCACAGGTGGGGGAGCTGGGGTCTTCCTTGGTGAAGGTCACGGACTCCAGGCGAGCGATGGACTTCAGGGCCTCGGCGAAGGGCTCCAGCTCCACCAGCGTGGTGAAGGCGGGCACCCGCTTGGCCGGGTCCACCCCCTGGTCCGCCTTGAGCCGCAGGAAGCCCGAGAGCAGCTCCTGGAAGCGGGGGATGAGGGTGCTGTCCCCACCCTGCGTTTGGAGAATGGGGTCGTCCATCGGCCAGCTCCGCAACGCCAGCAGAGGATTTTCTCCCTTCGGTAATCGCGCAGCGATTACCGCCTCGTGGATTTCTTCAGTGACGAACGGTACAAACGGATGCAGGGCCCTAAGCAGGATGTCCAGGAAGCGCAGGATGGCGGCCTTCTGGCCCGGCGTGCCGCTCACCAGCTGGACCTTGGCCAGCTCGATGTAGGTGGAACAGAAGTCATCCCAGACCAGGTGGTAGAGCAGGTCCGAGGCTTCGTGGAAGCGGAACTCCTCCAGCGCCTTGGTGATGGCTTGCAGGCCATCCCGCAGCTTTCCAATCATCCAGAACTCGGCCTCGCCGAACTCTGGCTCCGTCTCCAGCGTGATGGACTCATCGAGATTCATCTGCACAAACCGTGATGCGTTCCACAGCTTGTTGCAGAAGTTGCGGCTGGCCTCCAGGCGCGCGGTGCTCATGGCGATGTCCGTGCCAGGCGCGGCCATGATGGCCAGGGAGAAGCGCAGGGCGTCCGTGCCGAACTCCTCCATGACCTCCAGGGGATCGATGACATTGCCCTTGGTCTTGCTCATCTTCTGGCCGCTGGCGTCGCGCACCAGGCTGTTGAAGTAGACCTTCCGGAAGGGTACCTCGCCCATCCAGGTGAGGCCCGCCATGGCCATGCGCGCCACCCAGAAGAAGAGGATGTCGTAGCCCGTGATGAGCACGCTGGTGGGGTAGTACCGCGCCAGCTCCGCGGTCTGCTCCGGCCAGCCAAACACACTGAAAGGCCACAGCGCCGACGAAAACCACGTGTCCAGCGTGTCCGGGTCTTGTATTAGTTTTTCTGCGCCACATGCGCAGCAGGTGGAGGGAGCTTCCATTTCTACATGGAGCTCCCCACAAGAGGCGCAGGTCCAGGCAGGAATGCGGTGGCCCCAGACCAGCTGACGGCTGATGCACCAGTCCTGGATGTTGGTGAGCCAGTGCTGCCAGACGGCGCCGTGGTGCTCCGGCGTGAACTGGATGGCGCCAGTCTGGACCGCCTCCAGTGCCTTGCCTGCAGCTTCCCTCACATCCATGAACCACTGCTCGCTCACCAGGGGCTCGAGCACGGCGCCGCTGCGATCGCTGAGGCTGATCTTGTTGGTGTAGTCCTCCACCTTGGCCAGGAAGCCCTGTTCCTCCAGGTCGACCAGAATCCTCTTGCGGGCCTCGAAGCGGTCCAGGCCCGCGTAGGCCCCGGCGGCGGCAGTCATCTTGGCATCGAAGCCGATGACGGTGATGGAGTCCAGCTTGAGGCGCTGGCCGGCGGCGAAGTCATTGGCATCATGGGCCGGCGTCACCTTCACGCAGCCCGTCCCGAAGGCCGGGTCCACGAAGGTATCGGCCACCACGGGAATCTGGCGGCCGGTGAGGGGCAGGGTCAGGAACTTGCCTACGAGGCTGCCGTAGCGCTCATCGTCCGGGTGCACAGCCACGGCGGTGTCGCCCAGCATGGTCTCGGGCCGGGTGGTGGCCACCACCATGGCGCCGCTGCCGTCCGCCAGGGGGTAGCGCAGGTGCCAGAGCTTGCCCTTGCGCTCTTCGTACTTCACCTCGAGATCGCTGAGGGCCGTCTGCAGGGCCGGGTCCCACTGGATCATGCGGGGACCGCGGAAGATGCGACCGGCCTTGTAGCTCTGGACGAAGACATGGCGCACGGCCTTGTTGAGGGCCGGATCCAGGGTGAAGCGGTTGCGGGTCCAGTCCACGGAGCAGCCCAGGCGCTTCAGCTGATGCTCGATGGCGCCCTGGTTCTTGTCCTTCCAGTCCCAGATGCGCTGCTCGAAGGCGTCCCGGCCCAGCTTGTGCCGGTCCGTGCCCTCGGCCTTGAGCTGGCGCTCCACCATCATCTGGGTGGCGATACCGGCGTGATCCGTGCCCGGCACCCACAGGGCGTCGAAGCCCTGGGCGCGCTTGAAGCGGGTGAGCACATCGTGGAGGGTGTTCACCAGGGCGTGGCCCATGTGCAGGTTGCCCGTGATGTTGGGCGGCGGGATCACGATGGACCAGGGCTCCTTGCCGCTGTCCGGGGCTGCTTGGAAGGCCTTCGCCTCTTCCCAGACTGCGTACCAGCGCAGCTGCGCCGTTCTGAAGTCGAAAGCCTTGTCCATCTCGCGCATGGGAATCCTTCAGGCCCCGCCAGCGTGCTTGCCAGGCCCAGAGAGGGGGCAGCGAACGCCATGGTGCCGAATGCTCCAGTCTACCTGTGGGACTGCACGGGTTCCAGCACCGGCCCCTGCGGCCCGCTCCGGCGGGGAACCTGAGAGAATGCAGAGGTCCGTCCGGAGCTCCCATGTCCTTCCCCTGCCTGCCGCTCCTCCTCCTGCTGGGCGCGGCGCCCGTCCCGGTGGAGGGCCTGGTTCTGCCCTTCCGGCAGGCGGAGATCTGCGCGGCTGTGTCGGGCCGCCTCCTGGACCTGAAGGCGGCGGAGGGCCAGGCTGTCACCGAGGGGCAGGTGCTGGCGGTGCTGGATGGGCGGCTCGAGGAGCTGGAGATGCAGCGGGCCAAGGTGCTGGTGGAGCGCCGCGAGTTCGAGGCCAAGGGCGCCAAGAAGCTCTACGACAGCAAGATCATCCCCGAGGCCAAGGCCCTGGAGTCCCGCATCGAGCTGGACCTGGCCCGCCTCCACTACGAGACTGCGGCCCAGCAGGTCAAGCTCCGCACCATCGTGTCCCCCATGGCCGGGGTGGTGGCCCTGCGGACCCACGAAGCTGGGGAAACCGTCGCCAGTGGCCAGCCCCTCTTCCGCATCCTGGACCTGAGCAAAGTGGTGGTGCAGTGCGCGGTGACGCCTGAGGTTCTGGGCACCCTCCACCCAGGGCAGAAGGTTCGCGTCCGTCTGCCGGCCGCGGCTGGGGACTGCGAAGGCGAGGTGCTCCTGGTGGCCGCCTGCGCCGATGCCGAGGGCAAGGTGGGCGTGCGGGTGGTGGTGGAGAACCCCGAGCGCCGCATCCGGCCGGGCCTCAAGGCTCAGGTGCTCCTGCCCTAGTCCCCGTCCGAGCGCTTGTAGACCTCTTCCCACTCCAGGTCGGTCCACCACTCCAGCTCGAGGCCGTCGCAGGTGATGCCGTAGGAGGGGCAGGCGACGCAGCCATCGCCCCGGTGGACCTCGGCATCGTGCTCCGGGGGGTAGCGCAGGACCAAGGCGAGGCCGGCCTCGTGAGCCGCCTGCTCTTCATCCGTCATCGGCCGGCTGGGCAGGTCCAGGACATGGAAGCGGCGCAGGCGCTCCCGGCCCTGGGGGAAGACCACGGAGTTCTCGGCGTCGATGTGCTTCCAGAGGGAGCGGCTGTAGTCCACCGCCAGCTCTTTGAGGCGCAGCCGATCCGCCTCGGCGGCCAGGGGGCTGCCCACCAGCTCGGCCAGGCCGTCCAGCAGGCCGCCCATGCGGTGGTGCTCACCGGTGAGGGCCGCGATGGGGCCGCGCTCGCCGGGCAGCTCCGCCCGCTCCACCAGGGCCCGGAAGAGGATGGTCTCCTCCTTGTCATGGTGGAAGGTGCCGGCGTAGTGGCGGAAGAAAGCCAGGAAGCGGGCGCCATCCGCAGGGTCGCCGTGACCGGTCAGGCGGGTGGTCACGAAGGCGCGGAGCGAGCCCAGCACCTGCTCGATGAGGTCGTGCTCTGCGTGGAGGTCGTCGATCAGCTGCATGGCATCAGGCCTTGGCCGGGGCGCCTTCCACCCGCATGCCCAGGGACTGGAGGAGCCACTGGTCGTGGTCCAGGCCGGGGCCGGGGGTGGTGAGCAGCTTTTCGCCCGTGAAGATGCTGTTGGCGCCCGCAAAGAAGCACAGGGCCTGGAGCTCATCGCTCATCTGGGCCCGGCCGGCGCTGAGGCGGATGCGGCTCTTGGGGAACAGGATCCGGGCCGTGGCGATCATGCGCACCAGCTCCAGGGGGGGCAGGGGGTCCACATCGGCCAGGGGTGTGCCATCCACCGCCACGAACTGGTTGATGGGGATGCTCTCGGGGGCGGGCGCCAGCTCCGTCAGCTCCTGCAGGAAGTGGATGCGCTGAGCGATGGTCTCGCCCATGCCCACGATGCCGCCGGAGCAGACCTCCAGGCCCGCCGCTCGCACCGCGCTGATGGTCTCCAAACGCTCGTCGAACTTGCGGGTGGAGATGATCGTCTCGTAGAAGTCGCGGCTGCTGTCGATGTTGTGGTTGTAGACCTGGCAGCCCGCCTCCTTGAGGCGCCGGGCCTGGCCTTCATTGACCATCCCCAGGGTGACGCAGACCTCCATGCCCAGGCCGGACACGCCCCGCACCATCTCCAGCACGGCCTCGAAGTTGGCATCGTCCTTCACCTCACGCCAGGCGGCGCCCATGCAGTAGCGGGTGGACCCAGCAGCCCGGGCCTCGGCGGCCCCGGCCAGGACCTTGGCCACATCCTTGAGCGGCTCCACCTTCAGGGCCGTCTGATAGCGGGCGCTCTGGGGGCAGTAGGCGCAGTCCTCCGGGCAGGCCCCGGTCTTGATGGAGTCCAGGGTGCAGAACTGGATCTCCTCGGCGTTCCAGTGCTGCCGGTGGGCCGTGGCCGCCCGGTAGAGCAGCTCGGGCACGGGCAGGTCGTGGATGGCGCGAATTTCAGCGGGGGTCTGGGGCATGGGTGGCTCGCAAAGGGTCCATTCTACCCTCAAGCTCCGGCGGGCGTTTTTGACCCAGGCGTCCATTTTGATCTGCACTGGTCTGTGCTGTTCCCTGCAATTCTACCGGATGGGCTGGGGCGAGGGCGGTATAGACGGGTCTAATCAAACGTCACCTGGGGCGTGCTAGATTTGGGCTTCACCCCGAACCCGAGCCCCTTTAAAGGAAAGCCCATTGGCCCCTAGTCCCGAGTCCTCTGCGCCCGCCACGGCCCTCTCCCGGGAGGACCGCATCCGGCTCTATCGGACCATCTACGCCGCCCGCCGGATCGACGACAAGGAGATTCTGGGGAAGCGCCAGAACAAGGTCTTCTTCCAGATCAACGGTGTGGGCCACGAGGCCGTGCAGGCCGCGGCGGCCCTGGTCTTCCGTCCTGGCCGCGACTGGTTCTTCTTCTACTACCGCGACCGGGCCCTGGCCTACGGTCTGGGCTACACCGCCAAGGAGATGTTCCTGGGTTCCGTCGGAGCCGGAGCGGACCCTGCCAGTGGTGGCCGGCAGATGCCCAGCCACTGGGGGCACCAGGCGCTGAACATCTTCACCACCTCCAGCCCCACGGGCAGTCAGCTGCTGCAGGCGGTGGGTGCGGCGGAGGCCCTGCTTCGGGCCGAGCAGGGAGATTTGCTCGGGCCCATGGACATGCAGGCCGACGAGGTGGTGCTCACCAGCACCGGAGACGGCACCTGCAGCCAGGGCGAGTTCTGGGAGGCCATGAGCAATGCCGTGAACCTGAAGGCCCCCATCGTCTTCCTGGTGGAGGACAACGGCTTCGCCATCAGCACCCCCACCGAGGTGCAGTACGCCGGTGGCAACGTGGCCGCCCTGCTGCAGGGCTATGCCGCCCAAGGCCTGCTCATCATTGATGAGGTGGATGGCTGTGATCCCCTGGCCAGTCATGCGGCCCTCCTGAAGGCTGCGGCTTACGCCCGAGCGCGGCTCGGCCCGGCCCTGGTGCGGGCCCGGGTGATTCGGCCCTACAGCCACTCCCTGTCCGATGATGAGCAGGCCTACAAGTCGAAGACACTCCGGGAAGCCGAGGCCCTGCGCGATCCCGTGACCACCTACGCCCGTCAGCTGGTGGCCTGGGGCGATCTCACCGAGGAAGGCCTGGCCGCCCTCAAGGACGAGGTCCAGGCCGAGATCAACGCCGCCTGGGAGGCTGCCGAGGCTGCCCCTGGGCCTGCGTCGGGCAGCTACTTCCAGCACCTCTACAGCGAGGTGGTGGACCCCACGGCTCCGGCCTTCGACACCGAGTTCGCACCCGGCGACCAGGCGACGGGCACCAAGACCATGCTCGACCTCATCAACGCCACGCTGAAGCACGAGATGGCGCGGGATTCCAAGATCCTTCTCTTCGGCGAGGACGTGGCCGATGTCAGCCATGACGACAACGCCGAGGAGCTGAAGGGGAAGGGTGGCGTCTTCAAGGCCACGCACGGCCTGCAGAAGCGCTTCGGTGATCACCGCGTCTTCAACACACCCCTGGCTGAAGCCACCATCGTGGGCCGCGCCATTGGCTTGGCCGTGCGCGGCTTCAAGCCCGTGGTGGAGATCCAGTTCTTCGACTACATCTGGCCCGCCATGCAGCAGCTGCGGGAGGAGCTGGCCACCATCCGCTGGCGCTCCAATGGCGCCTTCAAGGCGCCGGTGGTGGTGCGCGTGCCCATCGCCGGCTACCTCATGGGTGGCGCCACCTATCACAGCCAGTGCGGCGAGAGCACCTTCACCCACATCCCGGGCCTGCGGGTGGTCTGCCCCAGCACCGCCCTGGATGCCGCTGGCCTGCTGCGGACGGCCATCCGCTGCGACGATCCCGTGCTCTTCCTGGAGCCCAAGCACCTCTACCGGCAGACCCACAACAAGGGCAACGATCCGGGGCCAGACTTCATGATCCCCTTCGGCAAGGCCCGCACCGTGCGCGAAGGCACCGAGCTGTCGGTGATCACCTTCGGCAACACCGTGCACCGGGCCGTCCAGGCCGCCCGGGAGGCGGAGAAGGAGGGCCTGTCCGTGGAGATTCTGGACCTCCGCTGCCTGAATCCCTACGACTGGCCCGCCATCGCCCGCTCCGTGCAGAAGACGCACCGGGTGCTGGTGGCCCACGAGGACACGCTCTCCTGGGGCTATGGCGCCGAGATCGCCGCCCGCATCGCCGATGAGCTGTTCTTCCACCTGGACGCGCCGGTAAAGCGCCTCGCCGCCAAGGACACCTGGGTGGCGTATAACCCGGCCCTGGAAGACGAGATCCTGCCCCAGCCCAAGGACTTTCTGGAGGCCTTCCGGAACTTGGCTGCTGTCTAGGAAGTTATCTAGCGGTCCGCTCAGTCCGATAGGATCTATTCAGATCATCTGGAGGTGTCATGAAGTCCCTGTCGGTTCTCCTCTCCTTCTGTACGACGATCGCTTTTGCCCAGCTTGGCGCCCCCTCCCCCCAGCCCAGCGTGCCGCAGCGCACCTGGACCCTTGGGGCCCAGACCTTTGGCCCCACCCTCACGGGCCACTTTCTGGGCAAGCAGGATGGTCAGCCCATCCAGGTAGACCTGGATGCCGATCTGGGGCTGAGCAAGGACAAGGTTGTCCCGGGCTTCTTCCTCGACTACCAGGGCCCCCGCTTCGCCTTCCAGGTCACCAGCGGGACCACCGACTACCGTGGCGACCGGTTGGTTAACCGCGCCGTCACCATCAATGGCGTCACCTATGCCTCGGGATCGCGGGTCCAGTCCCACGTGAAGCTGGCTGCGGTGGACGGCACCTGGACCATCAAGTACATCAGTGACCCTGCGGGCTGGCTGGGGATCGATCTGGGCGTCCAGGCCTGGACCCTGAGCATGGACGCCACCGGCACTGCCCCGGTGCCCGCCGCTGCCGTTGCCGCCAACACCAGGGTGACCGCCCCGATTCCCCAGATCGGCCTCTCCGGGGGCACACGCGGCTTCAACGGCGCCATCGAAGCCAAGGCCTATGTGCACTATCTAGGGTATAAACAGGCGAAGTACACCCTCACCGGGGCAGACATTCGGGTGTTCCCCGTGTCGTGGTTTGGGCTCCGTGCCTTCTACGAATCCGGCCGCTTTGATGTGCCGAAGGGGTCTGTCAAGGACGACCTGGAGGTGCAGCTGGAACGGAAGGGTGTGGGCTTCGGAGCGGTTGTCCGGTTTTAAAAAACGGAAAGTTTCGAGAAAATATCTGTGGATTTGGCCATTCCTGTCATGCTGTGAGTTCGTGACCTGCCATGGGCAGACCTCACGTACACGCAATGACGGCCTTGTCTGGGGAAAGTCATCGCTTCACGTTCA